>JAUSEJ010000604.1 GCA_030650265.1 Dehalococcoidia bacterium
GCAAACTGACCGAATCGATGGAATGATGGTCGGGGTGCCCAGACTCGAACTGGGGACCTCCTGGTCCCAAACCAGGCGCGCTAGCCGACTGCGCTACACCCCGCGTCGGACCGAATTATAATCGATGCCCTGTAAGGCGTCAAGCAACAAAACCTGAGCGCATGGTAAGTAAAAAGCTTTACATGGCCGTTCGTTTTTGCTACACTGGTGTCGCTAACGAGCAATCTGGGAGGATGTTTACTATGGGCAATCGCAACAAGGGCATCAAAGAAGTCAAGAAGCCGAAAAAGGATGGTAAGAAGACATCGATCAGCGAATCACTGGCGTCACCGGCGCCCGTTCAGATCGTTGAGAAGAAGCGACGGGAGCAGTAGATTGCTTCCTGAAGAAGACTAGTGAGGGTGCGCATACGCCTTGTTTCGTGATCGCGAGAGGCAAGTTTGGGCTATCTTGGGGATATGCTTCCTGGCCTTCACTGTTTTTTGTGTGGGGGCACTCCTTGTCAGCCGATGGTACCTGATAAGCGCGACTGATCCACAGCAAGCGATGCTCAAGGTCTCTGTCGGAACCGTATTTGTGCGTGATGAGGGAAGGAATGGCTGGCTGCTGGCGTCCCCGGGGATGCCCCTCAAAGAGGGCACGGCGATCAAGACCGACCAGAACTCCCAGGCTCTGGTGACCTTCTTCGATGAGAGCACGATCACGCTCCTGCCCGACTCCGAACTGAGTTTCTCCACTTTGCGCCTGTCCCGCTATTCGTTCTTTGCCCCTCGCAGAATAATGGTAGGCTTGGTTCAACGAGGTGGCAAATCGGCTATCGGCATTGCGCCACCGCAGAAGGGGTCCAGCCGCTTCGAGGTGACCGTTCCTCAAGGTCTCATATCACTGGCCGAGGGTGGATATACGCTCGAGGTTGGCGGTAGCCTGGCCCGCATTCGAGTAAAAGAGGGCGGACAAGCCACCGTCACGGCATCAGGCAAGACGGTCATGGCGGTTAGAGGCGAGCGGATAGATTTCTACTCTGGTGCGCCGCCGCGACCGCCAGAGCCCTCGGCCCTGGAATTCATGGTCAACGGAGATTTTGCTGATGGATTAAAGGGATGGACAGTGGAGAATCTGCCTGGCTTTTCGCCTGGCGCCGATATCCTGGGCGCCGCGCAAGTCGTCACCGAGGAGGGCAGATCGGCCGTCAGACTAGTTCGATTGGGAAGCAAAGGCACCCATAATGAAACCGTCATCAGCCAGGATCTTGATGAGGACGTATCCTCCGTTAGCTTCCTCCGGTTGTCCCTTGAATTTAAGCTGGTGAATCAGAGCCTTTCTGGTGGTGGTTACATGGGATCAGAGTATCCATTGCTGATTCGCATCCACTACCGGTCGGACAATGGCGAGAGTTACGTCTTCAAGGGCTTCTATTACCAAAACGATTCGCACAACAGGACTGACTTTGGGCTGGCGGTGCCGTTCAATACATGGTATACCTGGACCATGCCAGATAACCTGATGGCCATGGCACCGGTTCCTCGTCGTATAACGGGCATTGAGATCGGGGCTAGCGGGCACGATTACCAAAGTGAGATACGTCGGGTGAGCTTGACTGGCGAATAGAATAAGCTCCAGAACATGAGGCGGCAGGCTAGCACATAAACTGCAATCAGTCCCTGTTTGCGAGCCAGCGCCTGATCAAGGGTTGTATGTCCGTGGACGAGGTCCTTCTTAGAGTGCAGGTGGGAAGAGACTCAATGAATCCTGCCCCGTACGACTTAGTGTCTACCCTACTATCGAGAATGGCTACTACTCCCCGATCTGTCTGACTGCGAATCAAGCGACCGAAGCCCTGCTTAAACTTCAGAATTGTTTGGGGAACGGCGAACTGGTTGAAGGCGTCGTGGAACATGGCGGAGCGAGCCCGAAAGATCGGATCGCTGGGAACATTGAAGGGAAGCTTGGCGATGGCGAGAATGCTAAGGGCGTCGCCGACGACGTCGATCCCTTCCCAAAAGCTGCTTGTTCCCATCAGTACGGTTCGGGGATTGGACTTGAAGGTAGTGAGAAGCTGGCGGCGGGACCCGTCGATGCCATGGCCAACAACGAGGATGTTGTCTTTCTCCAGGCTGGGCTTGATGGCACCGTAGGTCGTTCGCAGGGCGCTGTTAGACGTGAAAAGAACAAGAGTTCGCCCTTCGGCTGCCCGGCACAGGTCCAAGAGAGCCAGTTCAAGTTTTCTCTGGTAACCTGGTTTGCCCGGCTCGGGGATATCGTTGCAGATGAGCAACAATGCCGAGGCCTTGTAGTCGAACGGAGAGTCGACAATGATTCCTTCAGCCTTCTCCAGACCAAGTCGCTCCTTGAGATAGTCAAAAGTTCCCTCGGTGCTAAGCGTCGCGCTGGTGAGTATTACGCTGTCCTTGGCGGAGAAGATGGTCCTGTTGAGCATTTCGCCCACATGCAGCGGCGCCTCATGCAGTGCGGCGGTGCTGATGGCGGCGTCGGTCGATATCCAGCAAATACGTTTGTCGTCGAGCTCGTTAACCACCGCGTTAATTCGCAGCCGGAGTTCCCCACCGGCGGAGATCAAGGATCTAAGCTCAGTCAGTAGGTCGTCGTAATCTTCTATTTTGGCTATCGCACCTTGTCCCAGTCCTCCAGCTAAAACCTCCAGTTCACGATCCACGTCGCCAAGCCTGCCTGCCGTATCCGCCCAAGCTGCCCGGATAACTTCCCATCCGGATTCGGTCCGGATGTCGCGATTGATTAGCACTCGCTTATCATAGCCGCTGCTATCGCCATCGTTATGTTTGACGAAGTCGGCCACCACCTGGAAGAAGCTCGCAGCCGAAAGGCGGGCAATTTCGATGGCGCTTTCGCTGTCGGCCACTTGCTTCTCGAAATCCCTTCGTATCGTCTGGGGAATCTGCCCTGCCTTCAAGCAGGACAGTAAATAGACGAGAAATCCTCCACGGCGGTCAGCCGATGGCTTTTCGGCGATCCTGTCAAGGTAGGTCGACACCACTTTCAGATTGGCCTCGAAGCCAAACTGATTCGTAGCCTCGTCCTCCAGATGGTGGGCCTCGTCGATGATAAGATGGCTGTAGTCTGGAAGAATACTGCTGTCGCTGGCAATATCTGACAGCAGCAAGGCGTGATTCACGACAATAAGATGGGCGTTTTCGGCTCGCCTTCTAGCCCGAAAGAGAAAGCAGGTTCCCCTCTGCTGATATTTGCACTTGGAGGCCATACAATTATCCGCATGAGCGCAGATCTTGCCCCATACCGCTGCCTCCCCTGGCATCAGGTTTAGCTCGCTGCGGTCTCCCGTTTGGGTAGAAGGAAGCCATACCAGAATGCGGATCAGAACTCGCGTCTCGTCCATAGTCAGGCCTTCGCTTTTCCTGAGGGCGGTCCATCGCCTGAGACAGAGATAGTTGCTCCTTCCTTTCACCACAGCGGTTCTGAAAGAAGCGAGAGGACCGTCGGCATCGGGGATCGTGTCGGCTTGCCCATCGGCCAGGACGGCTCGAAGGTCCGGAATGTCCTTGCAGACTAGCTGCTCCTGCAAGTTGATTGTGTTGGTGGATATCACGACGTGTCGCGAGTTGGCCGTGGCGAAAGCGACCGAGGGCAGAAGGTAGGCCAACGATTTCCCTGTTCCCGTCCCCGCTTCGGCGATAACATGGCTGCCTTCGTTTAGTGCTTTGATTACGGCCCTCATCATCTTCAACTGCTGCGGCCTGGATTCGAAGCCAGGGAATCGCCGCGACAGCAATCCGCCAGGTTCCAGGAAAGAGCCCAATCTAGCGGGATCGATGGGCCTGATTTCGTCGGTTGGACAGAGGACTTCGCCCCTTCTAGCGCTCTCGGTGAGAAAACCCATGTTGAGTTCCTCAAGACCCATCTTGCCAGACAGTTGCTCGGCGATACTGCTGGTAAAGATAGTCCGGCTCTTCTCTTTTTCTATGAGCTGAAAGAAATGATAAAGGGGCCAATTTGACTTTTGGGCCAGACGGGTCAACTCAGACAACACTGACGAGTCCAAGGCGCTGGCTTTTTTTGCCAGAGCCAGCATTACCCTCATCGCCGCCTCAGCATCCGGCATCGCCCGATGCTGTACCGGAAAGTGGATGCCCAGATGTAATGCCACGGCGCCCAGGTTGTAATTTGCCAGGTCGGGGAGAAGAATGCTGGCCAGTTCGAATGTATCGTATACAAGATTGTCCAAGGGGATTCCTTTGCGAGCAAGGAACGACAGGTCGATATGAAGGCTTTGGCCCACCAAAGGGCAGTTCTGGACGAACTTTATTAGCTTGCTGGCTATCTGGTCGATTGTGGGCGCCCCTTGCAGGTCGGCCGGAGTGATCCGGGTGAGCCGGTCGGTGCGGAGCGGCAGGGGACACCGAGGATTGACCAAAGTCTCAAATCTATCCAGAACGCGGTCGCCCTGAAACTTAATGGCTGCAACTTCGATGATCTGGTCAGATTCTGGACGAACGCCAGTGGTTTCGAGGTCGAGGGAAACGCAGACTTGGTTCATTGATTGTCTCGCCGGACTTGCTTCAGGCGAGAGGGCCCCTTTCTAGTGACCGTTGGGGACAGCATTGGGGAATCAGGCAAATACATCGGCCGATAAAGTCTGTTCTCATTTTAGCCGCTGACAATCCGCTTGTCAACAAAGAATTCGCCATATAAGTTAAGAGAATCAATAGGCTAACCACGGCAGCAGCCAACCGAAAACGAGGGCAAAGCAGAGGCCGGTGGTTAGAACCGGGACGGTGTGCTGACGCTTCTTAAGGGCGGCGATCACAACGAACGTGAAGGATGCGATGATGATCGCGCACGTGAACGCGGCCGCAGGGCTGCCGATACCTTTGCCGGGCACGGCCGAAACCATACTAAACTGCGCCAGACCCAGAACGGCTCCGATGATTGTCCCGACCACCACAGCAGCCATAGCCATGAGCGTAGCGGATTTGACCGTACTGAAACCCCGGAAGGAAGAGTTGGACAGACGGGCCACAGTTTGCGGCTGGGAGACAATTACGATTGCCGCTACTCCCAAGAATAGGACCCCCATCAATGAACCGCTGGCCAAACCCGCAAAAACACTGTGACTTAGTTCCATAGCTTAGGTGGGAGTCCATGATTGGCAGGAATAAGCTTCGAATCCCGATGAGGCCAGGTTACTGCGTAGTCGCTCGGAGTCGTCCCTGTCTGATGCGAGGCAGTACAGAGTAGGGCCTGCTCCCGAAAGGACGACAGGCCTGCCAGCAATCCACGCGAATCTCTCAATCTCATCTTCGATCCCTGGCAATACGCTGGCGGCCACCGTGTCGAAAACGTTGAACAGAAGTGAATTGCAGAGCCGTCCCGATTCGCGCAGGAGGCCGATTAACCTTTCTGTCACCTCACCGGTTGTATAGTTTTCCGGCGATAGACTTCCGTACATCTTGGCCGTTTTGTTAGCAATATCGATTGCCGGGTGGACCAGGACAAAATGAGTGGGACGCAGAGGCGGTAGAGGTATGACAATGTCTCCCCGCGCCTCGACCATCGACGTTCCGCCGCGGAGGAAGAACGGTACGTCCATCCCCAACTGAGTGCAGATCTCCACTAGACCATCATAGGGGAAATCGGTGAAGTCCCAAAGTTGGGCCAGTCCCTTGAGAGTCGCGGCGGCATCGCTGCTACCACCACCTAAACCGGCTGCGGTTGGTATCCGTTTGTGCAAGTGAATCGCTGCTCCGCCGCGGTAGCCAGTGGCCGCTTTGAACAAGATGGCTGCCCTGACCACCAGGTTATCGGCGGAAGCAAGCGCCGGGATATTGCAGGTTAGCTCGATCCCCTCAGCCGGAGCAAGAGTTAGAGTGTCAAATAGGTTGACTGTCTGGATAGCGCTCAGCAGGTCGTGATACCCATCGCTTCTCTTGCCAAGGACCTCCAAAGTCAGATTGATTTTTGCCGGGGCATCCATGAACAGGTTCATTTGACTTCTTCCTTATTAGTCCGCATCGTTTCATAGAATCGAGCCCATTCCTCCAGTGACAGACTTCCCGCCCGGCGGCTGGGTTCTATTCCTGCATCACGGAGCAAATCCTGTGCCTTTCCTGGTAGTAGCCAGATACGCTGGTTGATGGCATTGTGAAGCTGCTTTCGGGGCTGGCTAAAACCGGCTTGAACCAGTCGGAAAAAGGCGTCGATATCGTCCACCTCCACGGCGGGTCTATCATAGACATCGATTCGCAAGATAGCCGAATCGACTTTGGGAGCGGGAAGGAAACTGCTGGCTGACACTTTGGCGACGATTCGAGCGCTTCCGTAGACCTGAACGCTAACTGCCAGCAAGCTCATATCGCCTGGCTTGGCGACGATCCGTTCGGCGACCTCCTTCTGTATCGTCAATACCATGAGACGCGGCTTCCGTTCGGCTTCGAGGAAATGACGAAGGGCCACTGATGTTATGTAGTAAGGAAGGTTGGCCACAACCTTGTAGGATTCTGCTCCGACCGTATCCGACTTCTCGCTAAGCGCGTCGGCAAGCAGTATGATGGGGTCGGTTTCCAGCACGTCTTTTTCGACAATGGTGACGTTGGGGAGATCGGCCATGGTTTGTGCGAGAACGGCGATCATCTTGGGGTCTACCTCTACCGCCACCGTTCTGCGGCATCGTTTGGCCAGTTCTCTAGTGAGAATGCCAAGCCCGGGTCCCACTTCCAGGACGATGTCAGAAAGCGACAAATCGGCGGCAGCGATAATCTGATCGAGGACATTCGAATCGATCAGGAAGTTCTGCCCGAGATCCCTCTTGGCCCGTATGTCAAATCGACGAAGCAAAGATATGGTTTCGTGTCGTAATAAGTCGCCATAATGTCGGACCTTCCCGCCATCGGGCGCCAGGGAAAACCCATGTGATGCCATAGAGCTCCAATCAGCCCGTGCTGTGAGAAATTAATTGAATAGCCTAAAATCGATCTGACTTGCCGGGGGAGCAGGTGTCAACCAGTATACGTCAACCCACCGGGCAGACCATCCATCGGTCACGCCCTCGTCAAAGCCGAGATCGATTATCATGCCTTTGACGGCTCCCCCCGTATCGGCCGCTAGCGAAGTGCCATAACCGGGCACGTAAAGGTGAGTATAGAGTGGAATGTAGTTCGGGTCAACAGCCACGATTCCTTTTGTAACCATTAGTCCGGATCGAGTGACGCCATAAGCGGGGTTGTCGGGCGATTTGCCACCGTGGCTTGCGTTATAGGAAGTAGCCCACATGCGAAACTTCCGCCAATAGGTTTGGACGCCATCCGGAGTTTGGACCTCACGAGTCACGATCTTGGTGCCCCAACTAATAACCCTATTGACCGCCGGTGAATCAACCCATCGTCTCAGTTCCGTTCTGCTGATCTCTTCGCCGTTTTCGTAGACGATTCTGGTCTCCCATTTTTGGACGCCGTACGTGCCGTTTTCAGTTACCTGTTGCAGGTCAATCTCAAGGGTCGGGTCGGCTCGATGTTCGGTAATGAAAGCGATGGTTTCCTGCTCGGTTATGATATCTTCCTTAACTCGAATCACATGGACGTTGATGTTGCTTTCCACGGTCGCGTTCCGTGGTGGCTCTATCCTGTCCTTGCCTACCAGTTTTACCCCTTCCTGCAGGATGGCATCCTCGATGGTTTTGGCCTGGGTCCTGGTGCGAATAGTTCGTCCGTCGACTTCAATGGTGAGAGGTTTTGCTCTTAGAAGGCGCACATGGGTGTTTGCGGTCACCCCGGTCTCTGGCAGAGGGAAGACTATATCGTGTTCGTAAATGGTCAGCCCATGATCAGCCAGGGCCTCTCCGACTGTGCGCCGCGTAGAGTAGATCTCAAACACGATCTCGCCATCTTGAACGAAGATGGGGAACGACCGTTCGACAATGATCTCCATCGGCTCCGTGCCGACAATTGGACCCGTCAGTTCCCTGGACCCGCTACGTGAACTCATAGGCAAAGCTCTGGCGAGACTGTTACCCATTGCTGAAGGGCTGATTGAGATCGTTGCAGGACGAAGGGAGGGAGCACTGGCGACTCGCGGCGTATTCTTGTTGCCCAAGTGGACCGAGTCTTCCTGTCGGAGTTCGACGCCAGCCTCCTTTACTATTTCGGTTAGGGATCTGCTTAGGGTGCGAAAACCGTAGCGCTCTCCGTCGGCAAATACGACCACCGGCTGCGCTCTGTAAATGACAATAGATCGGTTGTTGGAAATCGAGGAGTAAAGGGGAGGGCTTACGCTGTCTCCTGACTCAACAGGTATGCGAGCATCTTGAAGTATAGAGCCTACGTTGTCAAAAGGTGTTTTGAGAATGATGGCGGTGCCATCGACGTTGACTGTCACTTCTTTCTGGGTTCCGAATAATATGGTGGTGAGAAGCAAAACCACAATGGGGGCAAACAAGTGAAGCCGCAGGTCATTCACCTTGGGACGCTGGAGAATGCTTGTCGTTGAAAGGTTATTCGGATCGCTGGACGTTTGCCAGAGTCGTGAAACATAGCGCGTAAAACGCAACCGGCAGATCACCTCCGACGGGGCACCCAAACCGCTCCAAAGCCCAACTTGTAACTATGGGTGATCGCCCCCTGCAATTGCAACGAGTTTCCGCGGGAGTCGGATAGACGAGAGAAATATGGTCGTGCACCCGCTGTCGACATGGCCTTGCAGCTAGCCACCACCAGCCAGCTCCGACCAGGCAACCCTGCGGCACCCAGATACACTATTTACCGATGCTTCCTTCCGGACCTGACGGGATTCATAGCTTTCTGCCGCGCAGGACCCGGTCTTCAACACCACTTAGTGAAGGCAGCCCCACAAGAAACAAGCCTCGAACGGGAGTTCAGCCTCGCTGTAGCGGATTGCGAGTACAGGGCACCGCTAGCTCCCCACCTAGCACGACCATGGGTGATTATCCCACAGCATTTGGCGTAATGTCAAGTTTGGTTGAAAGCCAGCCGGATATGTGGTAAGATTCCAGAGCCACTCGGGTTCGGAATTCGATATGTGAGGAGAGCCGATGGCCGAAGTCGAAGCCCCATCTGAAGACGAGCCAAGGCAGTCTACCTCGGTCCAGTTGGCGGAGGAAAGCGTGGCTCGAGACTCGCATTGGCTAACGCCGGCTCGGCAGTTCTACCTTGCCCTCGCCACAGCTTGCGTCGTCGGTACCATCGCCATTTCTTTGTCTGTCGGTTTTCTCATTCAGCAGTTTCTGTTCGGGGAAACGAGGGACGTCACAGCCGCTGCGGTGAATTTGCATTTCCGCTCGGTGTTCGGTGATGACATATTCTCCAGGCCACTTAGCACCACGGAGTTGCAGAGATTCGACCGGATGGTGCGGGATGAATTCGATATGTATGACATCGTGCAAGTGAAGCTTTACAGACCGGATGGCCATATCTCTTTTAGCTACGTGCCTGAGCTCATCAATGAGCAGTCTCCTGAAGGCCTGATGTTCGACTCGCTGCGCCGGGCGCTCGCCGGAGAAGTCATCATGGATCAAGAGGAGCTCTCGCGGGAAGATAACGATCGTGGACGCGATTTCCCGGCGGTTTTCGAGATATACATACCCGTTTGGACGAACGGCCAGGTGGTTGGCGTGGCCGAGGTGTACAGAAACGTGGAGGATCTGCTAGCGAACTTACGTCGCATCCAGTTGTTCGTTACAGCTTCAGTTGTTGTCGTCTCCCTCGTTTTCTTCTTCTCATTGGGGCAGATCTATCGTAATTCCACGCGGAAGATATCGGCGCAATCGATTGCTCTCCGGCGCGCTCTCAAGGAAATAGAGTCAACTTACAATCAAACTTTGGAGTCATTGTCGGCTGTGTTGGACGGGCGTGATGCGGAGACGGAGGGTCATAGTAGACGCGTCAGCGAGTATACCGCCAGAATCGCTAGACAGATGGGAATTTCGGGTCTGGCGCTTGAGAAGATGTGCCAGGGTGCGCTTCTGCACGATATTGGCAAGATGAGCGTTTCCGACGCCATTTTGACCAAGCCAGGCCCTCTGAGCCAGGATGAATGGGTTGAGATGCGGAAACACTCCGACTTCGGTTATCGGATGCTTGAGCACATTGCGTTTCTGCGGGCAGCACTCCCCGTGGTGTTGCACCATCACGAACGCTTCGATGGGAACGGTTACCCTGCTAGACTGAAAGGAGACGATATTCCCTTGGGCGCTCGCATCTTCTCTGTCGCTGACTCTTTTGATGCGATGACGTCGAATCGACCATACAGAAGAGCGATGCCACTGGAAACGGCGCGGGAGGAGATCCGTCGCAACTCCGGCACCCAGTTCGACCCCAAAACTGTAGAGGCGTTCCAGGCGATCCCGGATGGTGAATGGGCGAGAATTGCGCGGGAAGTCTCGGCGAAGAGGGACAGCGTTTAGGGTATTGTTCTCCGTCTGAGCAGATATGGGATAGCCTCTAAGGCAGGAACCTGGCGATGAAGCGGAGGTTGCGGTAGCGTTGTCGGTAGTCAAGTCCGTAGCCCACTACAAAGACATTCGGGATTTGGAAGCCGACATAGTCGACCTTGACGTCCGCCAAACGATGGATTGGCTTGTCGATCATGACGCAAACTTTGAGGCTCGCTGGTCGTCGGGCTTGCAGGTTCCTGAAAATATAGCGAAGAGTCAGACCGGTGTCGATGAAGTCCTCGACCAACAGCACATGCCTTTCCTCGATGCTTTCCTCAAGGTCCTTCATGATTCGCACCACGCCTGAGATCTTGGTGGCCTGTCCGTAGCTGCTCAGTGCCATGAAGTCTATGCTTACCGGAATGGAAATGGAGCGCATGAGGTCAGCCATGAAGACGATGGTTCCCCTGAGCACGCCGATCAGAAGGACTTCCTTGTTAGCGTAGTCACGGGAAATCTGCTGGCCGAGTTCTCCGACCCTGGATTGTATTTGCTCCTCGGTCAAGATGATTTGACTTAGTCCAAAATTCGTGGCTGTACCTATTGACATTTCTTACTAGGTGTGTTATATTATAAGTGGTCCCGAGAAGTCAAAGAAACTCTTGACTCAGAGGCGACAATTCCAAGGTGTGGTAGTTCGGATGCGGTTCGGCGTAGGGCTTATGTTCTGCGGGGGTCCGCGAGTCAACTGAAACGAGATTATTGGGCTGCGCAAGTAGTCGAAGAAAGCTCGGGGAGGTTGGTGGTTAGCAGGTGAGGTCGCAAGGCCCACACATGTTGCGCCGTACGGCACCCAGGTTAGGAATGGCGTTGAGATTCAAGGGAATATCAGAGGCTACTCGGGGCTTTTGTTGTCTTCTCCGTGGTTTCCGTCTTCCTCAGGCTGGCCTTCCACTCCGTATTTTGTTAGCAGACTTCTTATGTCTTTGCCGTAGAAGAGCTTGATGCGAACGTCCGGATAGAGTTCTCGAAGATGGCGAAGTTTGACGTTCTTTTTGGTTACCAGCTTCTGTCGCAAGGTCGTTAGCTCGATAAAGAGTTCAGATTCTGGCAGGTAGAAATCAGGAGTGAAACTCTGGATAATCCGGCCGTCTGTGGCCCAGCGGAGGGGAAAAGATCGCGGCTCGTACTGCCATTCGATCTCGTAGAAATCCAGGATCTTGGCGAATTCTGCCTCGGTGTAATGGGAGAATTTTACTGTCACTCTGGAATCGCCGGCGCTGGATGCAGAAGTTGTGGGAAATAGGTCATTGTCGCTAGCTGAAGCTAACTCCTCTTGTTCTTCTCCGGTCAATATACCATATTGACCCACAAAATGCCAAAGCGGGTTTGACCGGTCTTCATCCGATGGGTTATAATTTTTTAAGTTGTGAATGTTTCCGGGCTCTGGAGGAACCAATTGGGAGCGCTATTCCGCTTTGAGCGATTTGTCGAGCAGTTCGTTGAAGGTGGATTCACAAGGTTGCTGCGCAGTCAGCTTCAGCCGGTGGAGATCGCCAAGAGATTGGCCAGAGCGATGGAGGATTCGCAGGTCATCAGCGCCGGTGGGCGAGTGATCGTCGCCAACCGGTATGAGATACTCCTAAGCCCCCAGGATTTCGTCTTATTCGAGCCATACAAGGCTACTTTAGAGCGCGAACTCGCCGAGTATGCGGTAGCAGTGGTCAAGGAGCGTCGGCTGTTTCTGGCAAACAGAGCGGTTGTTGTTCTTTCTTCGAGCAGCAGCGCCATGCCCAAAAGGCCTTTAATCAGGGCCAGCAAGGCAGATGTCGGCGCACCGGGGATATCCGCAAATCCCCAAGAAGATAGGGCCGCACTCGATGAGGATCTACTGGCGCCACCTCAACCGGACGGTGCACAAGGTATGGACCGTACTACCGTACTGAAATTGGATGTCACTCCGCGAGTGACAGGAACAAGAGGTTGCCTTCAACTGCGCGGGGGACCGGACCTGGCAGGAATACCGATAAATCGCTCGCCTTTCACGATCGGTCGGGGACTCGACAACGATCTCGTGTTGGAAGATAAGCGCATCTCGCGGCACCACGCCCGGATAGAAGACATAAACGCGAGACTGCTTTTGGTGGACTTGCAGAGCACAAATGGCACGACCGTCAATGGGGACGGCGTATCAAAGTGCCTGCTTGCCAATGGGGATGTGGTATCGCTTGGCGGATTGGAACTGGTGGTGGCACTGGAGAGGCGAGATTGAGTCAGGATCTGGCGATCTTTGCCTTGCGCATCGGTATCATCGTCCTCCTGTACCTGTTTCTCACCCAAATCGCTGTTCTAATTGTGAGAGACCTTAGAGACTCTTCCTCGCCGGACAAGACTACCACTCTGAGCGATTGGCTGGTAGTAATTGAAGGCAATATAGCCGGCTGGTCGGCTGGCGATTCGATTCCTCTCGAACTGACGAATTCATTGGGGAGGTCGCCGGGAAGCGCGATCCGGTTGATCGACGATTTCGTGTCTGCCCGGCATGCTTTGCTGGACTTCAAGCAGAAGTCATGGTGGGTCGAAGACCTCGGCAGTACTAACGGCACCACAGTCAATGGCAAGACTGTCAACAAGGCTACGAAGGTATTGCCAGGAGATGTGGTCCAGATTGGTGTGTCGAAGTTTAGGCTGACGAGACGATGAGTTTAAGATTGTCAGAGGCCAGCCTTCTGGTCATCCCCGGCCTTCTGGTGCTGGCTGGCCTGTCGCTTCTTCGTCTGGCTAACGGCGAGCCGGTTGACCTTCAAGCGTTGCTGCCCGGGCTGCTATTTGTCGCTCTCATCTTTTTCTTGCATCTCACTCTCGAACTCACCGGATTCAAAGGCGATCAAATACTGTTCCCCCTGTCCGCTGCTTTGAGTGGACTGGGGCTTGTCATGGTTCACCGTTTGAGTAGTCCCGACACCGCACTGAAGCAAACCATTTGGCTCGCCGTCGGTGTACTTTGTGTGGCGATGACCCTGCTGGTAGTCAACGATACCGGGCGCCTGAGACGATACAAATATACTTATGCCCTCGTCGGGTTCCTCCTAGTGGCGGCAACCTTCATATTGGGGAAGGATGTCAACGGCAGCGGCGCCCGCCTGTGGTTTAGCTTCGGGCTTTTCCACTTCCAGCCGTCGGAGATATTGAAAGTTCTGCTAGTTATCTTCTTCGCGGCTTATCTGGACGAATATCGAGAAATTCTGTCGCTCGGGCACTACAAGCTTGGGCCTTTGGTATTGCCGCCAATTCCGTATTTGATGCCCTTGGCCGTAATGTGGCTGTTGGCCCTGGGGCTGCTTACCATCCAGCGCGACCTCGGCGCGGCTCTGCTTTTCTTCGGCGTCTTTCTATCAATGCTTTACATCGGCAGCGAGCGGCTTACCTACGTCCTCATCGGTCTCCCGGCCTTCGCCGTGGCTGCCGTGGCCTCGTATCACTTCGTCTCCACCGTCCAACATCGGGTGGACACGTGGTTGGATCCATGGTCTCAGGCAGCAGGTAGCTCGTACCAGATCGTACAGGGGCTCATCGCTCTTGGCTCGGGAGGACTATTGGGAAGTGGTCTGGGTTTTGGCCAGCCAACCTGGATACCGGCGGTCCACACGGATTTTGTTCTGGCGGCTATCGGAGAGGAGATGGGGCTCTTGGGGGCAACAGCCGTGCTCGCCCTATACATGCTGTTGTGCTACCGGGGTTATCGAATAGCAATTATAGCTCGGGATAGCTTCGATCGCATGCTCGCCGCAGGCTTGACCACAGTTGTGGCTGTCCAGACCATCGTAATCGTCGCCGGTACTCTGAAGCTAATTCCTCTGACCGGCATTACCTTGCCGTTTATTAGCTATGGGGGGAGCTCACTGGTAACGAATTTCATTATTGTCGGACTACTGATGCGTATTTCACACAAGAGTCATAGCCGTAGAGGGCAGTTTTGAAGGTCAGTGGGGCTCCGGAGCAGTCCAACCAGATTGAACTTCTTCTGCCAGGGCATGTCACCGCGATGCGCGTTCCCTGGTGGAGCCAGTTTGATTCCAGGTGCCTTGTACATCACCTGGCCGAGAATCCTGGGGTGTCATTTCGGGTGATGAACAGCGGCCAGTACCTGGTTGGCGGATACTGGCGCGGGCGTTCCGAGATAGGTCAAGTGTTAGAAGTTATCGGGAGCAAGAACCGTCTTGAGCTGGTTCAGAGAACGGTTGAATCCTTTAGAAAGCTGGATTGCACTTTGGTTGTCCTTTCATCAGGTGAGGCAGACCGCGAAGCCAAGTGGTTTATTAAACATGGCTGGCCCCAAATCGACGAGATTGTGATCTACACTAGGGGTAGCTGTCGAATTAAGGTCGTGGCGGGTGCGAGCCTGCGATTGGAGCAGTTTCAGCCCCAAGATCTTGACGAACTCCTGGCGTTGGAGGCGGCAGCTTTTCCATTCTTATGGTGGAGCGGCAGAGTAGATTTTCTCCACTATGTATCCCTGCCCGAGGTGAGGGCGTTCGTATTGAAGGTGGAAGGTCGTATGGCTGGTTATGTCTCCTTCACCAAGAGAGGCAGACAAGGGTTTCTGGATCGGATCGCGGTCCAACCTGATTTGCAGGGGCGTGGCTATGGGGCCAAGCTGCTTCTCTTTGTGCTGGAACAACTCGATAAGGCGGGGGCCACAACGGTAGCCCTCAACACTCAGGTCACCAACCGCCGGGCCCAGAATCTTTACCAGACTTATGGTTTTGTCAGAACAGACAATATTGAACGCATCTACGGCGTGTGGCTCCCGGAGCGGGGCGATCGAAACTCGACCCGATCATAGCCAGGCCAATTCATGATGTGATAGGAGGGGAAATGCGAGTCTTAATGTTATCATGGGAGTATCCTCCCCACAACGTCGGCGGATTGGGGAAACACGTTACGGAACTGGTTCCGGCGCTCAACAAATTGGGAGTTGAGATCCATCTCATCACTCCCGATTGGAAAGGCGGGGCGCCGGAAGAAGTCGTAGCCGGTGGCGAGGCTGACACTACGGTTCATCGGATAGAACCCGGCAGGGTAGACATGATCGACTTCTTTAGTCAGGCCTTGCGAACAAACCTGAACATCGACCTGTTCGGTAGGGGATTAGTCGATCGATTTGGTCCATTTGATATACTACATGCGCACGACTGGCTAGTGGCGCATTCGGGGATTGCTCTCAAGAACGCCTACAAGATTCCCCTGATTGCGACAATTCACGCAACCGAGCACGGTCGCAATCGAGGATGGCTGACTGGTGAGATTCAAAGAGCCATTCACAATGTGGAATGGTGGCTAACCTATGAGTCCTGGCGGGTGATCGCCTGCAGCCATTACATGAGAAGGGAAGTCGAACAAGTGTTGATGACCCCCTGGGACAAGATTGATGTCGTGCCTAACGGCGTCGATACCAGGCGGTTTGACAGTCTGGATGGGGTCGATCTATCGGACTTTCGCGATCGCTATGCTGCCCGGGACGAAAAGATTGTCTTTAGTGTCGGGCGAATAGTACCGGAGAAGGGCCTGCAGGTGCTGATTGAGACGGTGCCCCGTGTCCTAAACCAAAATCCCAAGACGAGATTCATCATCGCCGGTACCGGAGAGTACGCCAATCAACTAAAGCATCGGTCCCTGGAACTTGGAGTCTCGGAGAAGGTCTACTTTGCCGGCTTTATCTCCGACGAGGAGCGCGATCGGATCTTTAAGGTTGCCGACGTTGCTGTATTTCCCAGCATATATGAGCCCTTTGGCATCGTCGCTTTGGAGGCGATGGCGGCCGAGACACCGGTAGTGGTAGCTGATGTTGGTGGTTTCGCCGAGGTGGTCGATGACCACGAAACTGGCTTGAAGGCCGTCTCAGAGAACCCTGATTCCCTTGCATGGACCATACTGCACACATTATCGCAGCCAGAATGGGCGCAAGCGAGGGTAGAGAATGCCTATAAGAAAGTGCGCTCTATCTACAACTGGGATACAATTGCCCGGCAGACAGCCGAGATCTATGAGCGAGTTGCTGCCGAACGAAAGCAGAAGGCGTGGTGATAGGGTTGAGGGTTGAGTGTTTAGGGTTGAGGGCGGACGACGAACATCCGCTCAACCCTCAACCCTCT
Source organism: Dehalococcoidia bacterium (assembly GCA_030650265.1). The sequence goes on from JAUSEJ010000604.1 coordinate 16,534, forward strand.
AATTTACGGAGGTATCTTTGCGAGCGGTCGATCTTATTGCCAGGAAGAGGGACAATCAGGCGCTAACTGAAGAGGAGATTCGCTTTTTCGTCCATGGCTATACCAGCGGCGATATTCCCGATAGTCAGATGGCGGCTCTCCTGATGGCCATCGTCTGGCGGGGAATGGAAGACCCGGAGCTACAGGCCCTTACCGACGCAATGGTGAGTTCGGGAGTCAGGCTGGACCTGGAAGGGCTTGGCATAGTCGCAGTCGATAAGCATAGCACGGGCGGGGTAGGCGATAAGACTACTCTCGTTCTTCTCCCTATGCTGGCGGCCATCGGGGTGCCCGTAGCGAAAATGTCAGGGCGCGGTCTTGGTTTCACGGGTGGCACCCTGGACAAGCTGGAGTCCTTTACGAATTTCAAGGTCGCACTCTCCAAGGAGGAATTCATTGCCAATTTGCGGAGGCACGGCATCGTTGTGGCTGCCCAAACGGCTGACCTTGTCCCGGCGGATGGCAAGATGTACGCGCTGAGGGATATTACCGCAACGGTCGACAGCATTCCGTTGATTGCAAGCAGTATTATGAGCAAAAAGATTGCCGGTGGAGCCCACGCCATTATGCTCGATGTCAAGAGCGGTCGAGGCGCTTTCATGCAGAACCAGGCGCAAGCCGGGGCGTTAGCCAATACCATGATCGGCATTGGGCGGAAGGCAGGCAAGAAGATGGTGGCCGTGATCTCTGACATGAGTCAGCCCCTTGGCTCTGCGGTGGGCAACGCACTCGAGGTGAAAGAGGCAATCCAAACCCTGCGAGGTGAGGGGCCTGCTGATCTGCTTGAGCTCTGTCTAACTTTGGGTGCGAACCTGGCTGTGGCCTCCGGCATCAAGAAAGACATCGACAAAACCAGGTCGGAACTGCGGGCATCTATTCAGAGCGGTATGGCCTTGTCCAAGTTGGCGGAATTGGTCGCCTCGCAGGGCGGAAAGGAAGAAGAGGTCTACGATCCTTCCCGTTTGCCTGCGGCGCCGGTAGTTAGAAGCATAACAGCTACTCGCAGTGCAGTACTTGTGGGAATAGACGCCAGGGTCATTGGCGGCATGGCCGGCCGCCTGGGCGGAGGCAGGAACAGGAAAGGCGAGGCTATCGACCATGCCGTGGGCCTGCTAATAAAGGCGAGAGTCGGGGCGCAGATTCTGCCGGGCTCGGAACTAGTCGAAGTGCACGCCCGTCGCATCGAAGACGCCCTTGCCGTGGAGCAAGAGTTGCTCGCCGCCTTTGAGCTAGGGGATGAAGCGATCCAGTCGCCTCCTCTGATCCATCTCATTTTGGGTTAGTCATTCTATTTTAGGAGTTAGAGTCTGGTCACCCGTTTGTCAAAATGAAACTCGCAAGACTGGCCTAAGCGCGGGCCACGGATACGATTCCTCTCACTCCCTCGATCTTGGCGAGAACTTTGCTCAATTGCTCTATGCCGGTGGTTTCTATTGTCATAGTTATGGTGGCGGTGCGGTCGCTTCGGGACTGAGTGCTAACGGCCGCCATGTTCACCTTCTGTTCTGAAACGATCGTCGTCACGTCTCGCAGCAGCCCGACCCGGTCTACGGCCTCCATGCGTACCATCACTGGATAGAGCTGGGCAGTAGAGCGACCCCAGTCCACCTTGATCAGACGCTCCTTCTCGTCCTCGTTGACTACATTTAGGCAATCGGCACGATGGATGGTTACGCCCCTTGAACGAGTTATGTAGCCGACAATTGGATCTCCTGGCAACGGACTGCAGCACTGAGCCAGGTGGGTAAGAAGATCGCCGATGCCCAGAACTTCGACAGCAGAGGAGGAAATATTACCACGTGGTAGCGCCTCGGGAAGCGTGTGGCGATCCTCCTGGGCAGCCAGTCGTGTGGCGATCTGGGCGGTATTGATCTCGCCGCAGCCGATAGCAGCGTGGAAGTCGTCAAGCTTGTCGAATTTGAAGATCCGAGCGATCTCCTCTTCCTTTGCCAGGCTCAGGGCAAGCCGCTTGAACTCCTTTTCCAGAAGTTCCTTGCCCCTTTCGACGTTGTCCCCGCGCTCCTGTTTTCTGAACCACTGCCTGATCTTCTCTTTGGAATGGGAGGTTCGAACATAGCCAAGGTTCGGATTTAGCCAATCACGGCTGGGACCTTTTGATTGCTTTGAGGAGATAATCTCGACGATATCGCCATTCTGCAACTGGTAGTCCAGGTGTACCAGACGACCGTTCACTTTTCCCCCGACGCAACGGTGGCCGAGGTCTGTGTGAATCCGATAGGCAAAATCGAGGGGAGTTGAGCCGGCGGGAAGGTCCTTAATCTCCCCGCGCGGAGTGTAGACGAAGACCTGATCGCGGAACATATCGGTCTTTATGGATTCCACGAACTCTCTGGCGCCGGACAGGTCTTTCTGCCACTCGATCAACTGGCGGAGCCAGGCGATCTTCTCGTCAAATTTGACGTCCTTCTTGGCTCCTTCCTTATATCGCCAATGAGCCGCGATTCCGTACTCAGCGAGGCGATGCATTTCCCGGGAGCGGATTTGGATCTCCAAAGGCTTGCCGCCGAGGCAGACAACGGTCGTATGTAGTGACTGGTACATACTCTCTTTGGGGTTGGCGATGTAATCGTCGAACTGACCCGGAATCGGATGCCAGAGACTGTGCACCACTCCAAGCGCGCTGTAGCAGTCCTGCAGGTCGTCGACCAGCACCCGAACGGCGAGGAGATCGTAGATCTGGTCGAAGTTCTTGCCCTGGCTGGCGTACTTCTCCATTTTCTTATGAATACTGTAGATGTGTTTCGGCCTGCCAGATATGTCGGCCGCAATCCCGGCCAGACCTAACTCGTCCTGCAACACTGTAACTACTTTCTCGATGTACGACTCCCTTGAGGTGCGGCGACTGGCGATCAGCTTGGCGATCTCCTTGTATCGCTCGGGATCGAGATAGTGGAAGGAAAGATCCTCGAGTTCCCACTTCAGTTGCCAAATGCCCAAGCGAGATGCTAATGGAGCGAATATCTCCATAGTCTCTTCCGCGATGGCCTTACGCCTGGCATCCGGCATGAAGGAGAGGGTTCTCATGTTGTGGAGGCGATCCGCCAGTTTGATGAGAACTACCCGAATGTCCTCGGCCATGGCGATGAACATCTTGCGAAGGTTCTCGGCTTGGGAATCGATCTCGTCGGTCCGCTTCGACTTAGCGGCGCTGCCCCGCTCATGCCAGGCCAATCGGCTCAACTTGGTTACGCCGTCAACGAGAACACCCACTCCGTGGCCGAAGCGCTCTTCGATCACTTTGAGAGGAATGCCGCAATCTTCCGGTACGTCGTGAAGCAGGGCTGCCTGGATCGCTTCGGCGTCCAGGCGAAGGTCGGCTACAGTCATGGCGGTTTGAACAGGGTGTTCGACAAAAGGCCCGCCGGATCGTCTGGTCTGCAGCCCGTGCGCCTCAGCGGCGAACTCATAGGCCTTCTTGATCGCCTCGACTCCGTCTGGAGTCAGGTATTCGCTTGCCTTGACGATCAGTTCTTCCAACGGCATGTTGCTAGTCCCAACCTATCTCGCCTGGAACGGTCCGTGATTTCTGGGAACGCAGAAAATAGCCTTATCAAGTATAACCCACATGGGGGCAGGAAGGCAATTGGCGAGCGAAGGGTCAGACAGCTAGCATTTCTTGGCCCTCTGGGCATCGAGCCATTTCTGCTTCTGGGCAATTCGGACGGACTGATCAGTGGTGCGATAGCCGTCGAGGAACGCACCTTTGAAGGCAGGGAAAGTGCCGTCGAATATAGTTTGGCGCATGCGGGACATCAGACACTGGAGGAAGCGAAGGTTGTGTATAGTTGCCAAACGGTGGCCGAGAAGCTCTTCAGCCTTGAACAGGTGGTGGAGGTACGCGGCGCTAAAGCGCTGGCAGGTGTAGCAGTCGCAACCGATCTCTATGGGCTCGTCCATAAGTTTGAAGCCGGCGTTTCGGATGTTCTTCCTTCCTGAGCTGGAGAAGAGGGCGCCGTTCCTGGCTATGCGAGTTGGTAGAACAGCATCGAACATGTCGATGCCCCGGGAGACGCCCTCCACGAGGTCCTCGGGCGATCCTACTCCCATCAGGTACCTTGGCCTATCCCCTGGGAGCATTGCCACAGATTCCTCGATCATGGTGTTCATGACATCTTTGGGCTCGCCTAGACTAAGACCGCCCAGAGCGTAGCCGGGAAAGCCGAGACTGGCAATGAAAGAAGCCGAACGGCGACGCAAGTCAGGGAAGGTTCCTCCCTGGACGATCCCGAAGAGGGCTTGCGTGGGTCGACTGTGGGCTGCCAGGCACTCTGCGGCCCACCGATGCGTGCGCTCCATCGACCGCTCAATGTCTTCACGGGCTTCACCATAGGGAGCGCAGTCGTCGAAGGCCATGATGATGTCGGCGCCTATCTCTTCTTGCACCTGAATAACCGAGGTCGGGGTGAAGAGATGCTGACTGCCGTCGATGTGGGATTTGAACACAACCCCTGAGTCGTCAATCTTTCTTAGATGACCGAGGCTGAAGACTTGAAATCCGCCGCTGTCGGTGAGGATAGGCCCGTCCCAGCCCATGAAACGGTGAATCCCACCAAAGGCTGAGATGACGTTAATGCCAGGGCGCAGATAGAGATGGTAGGTGTTTGCAAGTATGACGGATGCCCCGAGGTCCTTTAGTTCGTCCGGAGTGAGCGTTTTAACAGTGGCTTGAGTACCAACAGGCATGAAGACGGGCGTCTTGATTTCGCCACGAGGTGTGCTAAAGGTGGAGGAGCGGGCCGAGGTCCGGGGGCAATTGGAATGAACTGTGAATGCAAAACTGTCCGCCAATACCTCTCCCGCTACTCCAGGTAGTCTCTTAACTTGTCGCTTCGACCGGGATGGCGCAATTTATCAAGGGCCTGCGCTTCGATCTGTCTTATCCGCTCGCGTGTAAGCCCTACCTCGCGACCGACTTCTTCGAGAGTACGACTCTGGCCGTCTTCGAGGCCGAACCGCAGAACCAGGACCTCCCTCTCGCGGGGGGTTAGAGTGCGCATGACGTCTTCGATCTGCTCGCGCAGCAGTTGATGAGAAGCGGCTTCGACGGGTGATGGCCCGGCCCGGTCGATGATAAAGTCCGAGAGATGACTCTCCTCGTCCTCGCCGACCGGCGTTTCCAGAGAGATGGGCTGCTGTGCAGACTTCATTATGTCGCGCACCCGCTTTGAAGCATGTCTGATCTTGCCCCTGACTGGCGTTGGCGCCAGGCGCGACCTAAGGGCGCCAGATCGAAGGATATGCTCGCGTCGAATCTCTTCCGGCGTCATATCCATGCGCTCCGGGGCATAGAGTGGCATTCGCTCGTTAGCATGCTCGACAAGTTGGACTTCCGACGCTTCATCGATGAAGCCCATCATTAGTCCAACCTCGTCCTCGCGAGGCTCGCGACCAAGTTCCTGCAACAAAGCGCGCTGCACTCTCAAGAGGCGCGTCAGGGTGTCGACCATATGGACAGGAATGCGGATAGTTCTGGCCTGATCGGCTATTGCCCGACTAATGGCCTGCCTGATCCACCAGGTCGCATATGTGCTGAATTTGAACCCTCGCCGGTAGTCGAATTTGTCCACGGCCCGCATCAGGCCCACGTTGCCCTCCTGAATTAGATCGAGAAGCCTCAGACCCCTACCGAGGTGTTTTCTCGCCACGCTCACTACGAGGCGGAGGTTTGCCTCAATCAGTCGCTGTTGGGATCGACACGCTTCATCTCTTACGGCAACGAAATGAGTGCTGAGCTGTGTAGTCAATAGAGCACAGGTCTTGCGTTCCGTAGCTACGCTAGGCAAACGACCGCCGATACGACCGCCCAGGGCATCGCTGATCTCATGGGGTAGAAGACGGGTGTCCACGGAGAACTCTGTGACTCTGGCCTCAGCCTTTGCGTATGGCAGGTTCAACCTTGTTCCGACGTTTCCAATGAAATCGGAACTGAGTTCGCCGTCAAGAAGGTCTCTCACAGCGCGGTGTCTCAGCAGTTGTCGCACGGTTGCTTCTACTGGCGCTCGACTCCAGTCAGCCAAAATGGCTAGTAGCCCTCTGTTCCAGTGGAAGCGTTCGTAAAGATATACGGCTATGTCGACGGAAGAAGGTTTCATTTCAAGGTCTTGCGCTAGCTGCACCTCGATGGCTCTGAGAACCTTTCCCTCCTCGATATGGCGGGCAAACCGCTTCTCCTCCTCAGTAGTCAGTAGATCGGTGCGGCCGATTTCCCGCAAATACATTCGAACCGGATCTTCTAGTTCCAGTTCCTCCAGATCAATGACAGGCTCGTCCGCAACGTCTGGTTCTTCCTCTATGACGTGCAGATCCTCTTCCCACGAAGAAATGGGAATCGTCAACTCGCCAACCAGTTCATCGCTGGATAGCGGGTTATGACGGCGAACGCTCTCGTTGTTTTGCAGATGACCGTGAATATCAAGATGTTCTTCCATCCGTATCCACCTCCCTGCCTTAGGACGTCCAGGGAAACCAGTTGTGTTATGCAAAAAGCGTGACCTACCAATTCAAAGTCCGGGACATGCCAAACTAGTGAATTATAACACTTTTTGATGAGTAACTCCATACTTTGGCACGAATCTCGAGAGGAATTTCAGAATCGAGAAGATATTGCTTCACTACTGGCCCGGATTATGGTATACTAAAGTGTAATTGGCGCCCAGCCAGGTTGCTGCTCGACCATTACAGTTTTGCATTGGGGGTAGTGTAGAATTCGTAGATGGTAGATCCGGCGGTCTGTTGGGCACTAGCGAATCCCTGGGCAAGATGGCCCTGTCCTAGAGGAATGCAAGACGGCCTAAATGGATGTCCCGTGTGAAACAAATAAAGCCGCCCATTTGGGCGGCTAAATCGGTGTGGAGCGGGTGAAGGGATTCGAACCCTCGACATTCTGCTTGGGAAGCAGACACTCTGCCAACTGAGTTACACCCGCAAGTGTTTTACTTCTAGCGATTATAGGTTATGATTTTGGGCCTGTCAAGGTATTGACATGATTGGAGCATATGTGATATTATAGTCGTCTGTTGAAATATTATTCTCCGCAATTATCACCTATTTCCCCGAATATCTATTTGAAAGTCGGTTCCCCAGTTGATGTTGCCGCGTTGTACGGCGAAATCACCTCTAGAGGAGCGTAAGTAATGATGATCGTAAGGCCACATAACGGTGGGCCAGCCGTTTATGTCAGGGAGTTGGTGAGGAAGACCTACTCCAGGACGACTGATGTTTTGGATATGCCCAATCTGATCCAGATCCAGCTAAATTCGTTTCGCTGGTTTCAGGTGGAGGGTCTCAAGGAGTTGTTGGCGGAGATCTCTCCTATTTCCGATTTCACGGGCAATAAGCTTGAACTGAGGTTCATCGATTATAAGTTCGCTGAGCCCAAGTATTCCGAAATGGAATGTCGCGAACGAGACATGACCTACTCAGCGCCGCTGAGAGTCAGGGTTCAGTTGATCATAAAGGAGACCGGCGAAGTAAAAGAGCAGGATCTCTTCATGGGCGATTTTCCGATCATGACTCAGAATGGAACCTTCGTAATTAATGGCGCCGAGCGAGTGGTGGTAAGCCAGTTGGTAAGGTCGCCAGGTGTCTATTTTACCGTAGAAGAAGATCCGACTTCCGGTCGCGATCTTTGCTATGGCAAGCTGATTCCGAACAGAGGGGCATGGCTTGAGTTCGAGACCAGCAATAAGGATGTACTGTCGGTCAAGGTGGACCGAAAGCGGAAAATACCAATTACGACCTTGCTTCGTGCCATAGGCTATGGCAGCGACAATGAGATTTTTGATCTTCTCGGCGACGTCGACGTCAAACCCGAGCATCAGTATGTGAAGTCTACTATCGATCGCGATCCGACGAAATCGATCGATGAAGCTTTAATTGAATTCTACCGGCGTCTGCGACCTGGTGATCCGCCAACACTAGATAATGCGCGCAGTCTCGTCAATTCGCTGTTCTTCAATTCTCGCCGATACGATCTTGGTAAAGTTGGTCGTTATAAGTTGAACAAGAGTCTCGGACTTGATGTTCCCAAGGCTCAAAGGGTACTGACTCGCGATGATATGGTGGAGATTGTCCGGCGGTTGATCAAGATCAACAATGGCATGGGTGCTCCGGACGACATCGATCATCTCGGGAATCGCCGGGTGCGGGCGGTGGGTGAGTTGATTCAAAACCAATTTAGGGTTGGACTTTTGCGCATGGAGAGGGTAGTTCGCGAGCGCATGACAATTCAGGATTCCGAGACTGCCACGCCCAGCGTTCTGGTCAACATTAGGCCGGTGGTGGCAGCACTCAAGGAGTTTTTTGGCGGCTCTCAACTCTCGCAGTTTATGGACCAGACCAATCCGCTGGCCGAGTTGACGCATAAGAGGCGTCTGTCGGCGCTGGGACCTGGCGGGCTATCACGTGATCGAGCTGGTTTCGACGTTCGCGACGTTCATCACAGCCACTACGGGCGAATATGCCCCATTGAGACGCCAGAAGGGCCTAACATCGGACTTATAGGCTCACTTGCTACTTACGGAGTATTGAACGAGTTCGGATTCATCGAGACGCCTTACAGGAGAGTTGTGCATGAGTTGGATGTTTCTGACCCCGACCGTTTGGTGGGCAGGACCTTGCGAGAGAATCTGGTGAACCAGTCTGGCGTCACTATTGCCGAATCAGGCACAGTCATTTCTCGGGAGGTTGCTGATGCCATCGATGCTGTCACCAAAGATCAGGTCAAAATCGTGTCGTTTGTTTCGGACGAGATAGAGTATCTCTCAGCTGACAGGGAGGACCGTTTCGTCATTGCGCAGGCTAACGCACTGTTAGATGGTCACAACCAATTCCTGGACGAGAAGATCGAAGTGAGGCATGGTGAGAAGTTTCTCATGGAATCGCCTGATCGTATTGACTACATGGACGTGGCACCCAAGCAGATCGTCAGTGTCGCCACGTCGCTGATTCCGTTCCTTGAGCATGACGATGCCAACCGGGCTCTGATGGGTGCGAACATGCAGAGACAGGCAGTTCCGCTACTGCGACCGGAGGCGCCCCTGGTAGGAACTGGTATCGAACGGCAAGCCGCTTTGGATAGTGGCCAAGTGATTATCTCAAGGACGGCGGGAACAGTTACGAGCAGTACTGCTCGCCAACTCATCGTAACCGACTCTGAAAGCGTTGAGCATGTTTATCCACTAATGAAATTCGTCAGGAGTAATCAGGGAACCTGTATTAACCAGCGACCAATCGTCACTAAAGGCGATGAGGTGCAGGCCGGACAGGCGCTGGCCGATAGTTCGTCTACCGATGGTGGAGAGTTGGCCCTTGGCCAGAATATCCTTTGCGCTTTTATGAGCTGGGAGGGAGGCAATTTCGAAGACGCGATCATCCTCAACGAAAATATTGTGCGTGAGGACAAGTTCACATCGATACATATAGAGAAGTACGAAGTTGAGGCAAGGGACACAAAGCTCGGGCCTGAAGAAATAACCCGTGATATTCCCAACGTCGGCGAGGAAAGTCTCCGCGATCTGGACGAAAGCGGTGTTATTCGATTGGGAGCCGAGGTTGGACCTGGCGACATCCTTGTGGGCAAGATCACTCCCAAAGGCGAGACCGAGTTAACTGCCGAGGAAAAACTGCTTCGGGCCATATTTGGCGAGAAGGCTCGCGAGGTCAAAGACACGTCTTTGCGGGTGCCGCACGGCGAGCGGGGCAAAGTTGTTGACGTCAAGGTCTTCTCGCGCGAAAGTCACGATGAACTGCCGGCTGGTGTGAACCAACTGGTGAGGGTTAGCATTGCGCAAAAGCGCAAGATTGCCGAAGGCGACAAGATGGCGGGCCGACACGGAAACAAAGGCGTAGTTGCCAGGATCGTGCCCGTTGAAGACATGCCATTTTTGGCAAACGGCACTCCGGTAGACATCATTCTCAATCCCATTGGCGTGCCGTCTCGTATGAACATCGGTCAGGTGTTGGAGACACATCTTGGCTGGGCAGCCAACGCTCTAGGGTTCAAGGTTGCCACGCCGGTGTTTGACGGCGCACGCGAGGGTTCTATCGAAAATGCTCTGGCGAGGGCGTGGCTGGTCGCCCATGCGGTGGGCTCCCAGGTTAATCTAATTGATGGTAGCCCCCTGCCGCTCGAGGAGCAACAGCGTATAGCGGCGACGTGGCTGAAAGATAAGGGCTATGATGCGACGAATGTGTTCGTCGGAGATACCGCCGATGCAAGCAATATCTGTCTGCGCATATGGTTGGAGGGTGAGGCGGGAATCTCGACTGCCGACATCCTTGATGAAAAGCTTCACGAACGGGCGGAGCAGGCCGGGCGTGAACTAACGCTCGCGGTGCCAATATTTGGCAAGGCAAAGCTTTTCGATGGGCGAACAGGCCAGACTTTCGATCAGCCTGTAACGGTGGGCCACATCTATATGATGAAACTAATCCATTTGGTTGAGGACAAGATTCACGCCAGATCAACCGGCCCTTACTCGCTGATAACCCAGCAGCCACTCGGTGGCAAGGCGCAGTTCGGAGGCCAGCGATTTGGTGAAATGGAGGTTTGGGCTCTCGAAGCATACGGGGCAGCCCACATCCTTCAGGAGATTCTGACCGTTAAATCGGATGACGTGGTCGGTCGTGTGAAGACCTACGAGGCCATAGTAAAGGGCGAGAGCATCATGGAACCTGGGGTGCCAGAGTCTTTCAAGGTGCTCGTCAAAGAGCTTCAGAGTCTCGGCTTGGCAATCGAGGTGTTGAACGAAGACGAGGAGAGAATCGCTTTTGTCGATGATACGTCTGTAGAAGCAGTGCCTGACTTGGGCATTAACCTGTCAGATTTTGAGAAAGAGTAGAATTCATCTCAAGTAAGAAGTTGGAATGGATAGTTAGGACGCGGGAAACTGTGGCCACAGATTGGCCAGACGGAACTAACGTGGTTTCCTTCTTTCCAGCCCAGTGGAGGTATTAAAGAGCATGTTGGAAGTCAACGATTTCAATGCTGTCCGCATATCCCTTGCCTCGCCGGAGCAGATCAGGAGTTGGTCTTATGGCGAGGTGACGAAGCCAGAGACGATCAACTACCGTACGCTCAAGCCGGAGAAGGACGGACTTTTTTGCGAGAAGATCTTTGGCCCGACCAAGGATTTCGAGTGCTATTGTGGCAAGTACAAACGAGTTCGTTACAAGGGGATTGTTTGCGATAAGTGCGGCGTGGAGGTGGCTCGATCGAAGGTCCGGCGAGAACGCATGGGTCATATCGATCTGGCGTCTCCAGTCAGTCATATCTGGTTCGTCAAAGGCACGCCGAGCAGGATCGGTTTGCTCTTGGATGTGTCGCCGCGCAGTTTGGAACGTATTCTCTATTTTGCCCAATACATTGTCACGGGCGTCGACGAGGATGCGCGTGGTAAGTACCTCCGTCAGGCGGAGGACGATCTGAACAAAGAGGTTGGACGGCGAGAGAAGACGATAAGGGATAAGAGCGCCGAACTGCGGGCTGTTTTTGAAGAAGAGAGGACTGTCCTAGAGGAAAGAAAGCAGGGAGAGCTCAAAGGGATATCGGATGAGGAGATCTCCTGCATAGACGCGATCGTCCGGGAAGCTAACACTATCGAGGCCATGCTCAAGGATCAAGTTGGCGAATCGGCGTCTAAGGACATCCGGTTTAGAGAGCGTGTTTTGGTTGGCGAGGGCGCGGCTGTAAACAAGTTTCATCTTGATGAGCTTCATGAAGAGGCCCGCATGAAAGTGGGCGAGGCAGAATCCCGCTTCAAGGAAGACTCCGAGCGGGTCAAGGCATTGATCGACGCGGACATCGATCGCCGCAGTCATGATCTGGATCGGCAGATTGAAGAGACTCAATCCGGCTTTGACAGCGAAATCAAGAATCTACGTGATGATGCAGAGGCGCGCATCAAGGACGTGGAGGATATCAAGGTCCTGCAGCTTATCCCCGAGGCGAAGTACAGGGAACTGAAAGATCGATACGGGAATATCTTTAGAGCAGGCATGGGTGCTGAGGCGATTCGGGAGATCGTCGCTAATTTGTCCATTGAGGATTTGCGCGAGGATCTTCGTCGCGAGGCGCAGCATACCTCCGGCCAGAGACGAAAGAAAGCTACCAAACGACTGCGGGTGGTTGAGGCTTT
>JAUSEJ010001009.1 GCA_030650265.1 Dehalococcoidia bacterium
TTCAATCTGGCAATCAGCACGATCGTCGGCACAATCACTAACGGCACGATCAGCCAGGGTGTCGCCAGCGAGGGGAGACCAAGCCCCGGTGAGATGGACTGGGCAACATTTATGACTACCGGTCCACCAAGGGCGCCGAGAAGCGATCCTGTAAGCACGAAACCGAGCCCCTCCGCCCGCCGGCTGGGCGGGTACATGTCCGCGGCGGCCAAACGGAGCTGTTGCGCCGCCCCTATTCCCAGACCAAAGATCAACATGCCCAGGATGAATACGGGGAAGGAGTGCCAAATCACGGAGAGCCCGGTCAGGATCGTGCCAATGATCGCGACAACCAGCCCGAGCACCAGTCCCGCCCGCCTGCCATAGATATCCATTATCTTGCCCATGGGGTAAGCAACTAACAGGCGGCTAATGCCGACGATGCTTATGCCTGCCCCTGCGAGGGCAGCGGTCCCGAGCAGTTCTACCGACAACAGCGGACCCAGAGTTGGGACCATTTGAGTCCCCACACCCACCAGGGCCTGCGACAGCGCCAGCATGATGGTGTTGCGCTTTACAAGCCTGGGTATCTTGAAGGTAACGGCTGCATCCGACCCCGCTTTAGATATCTCTGGCAATTCTGGATCAATCCCCTTCCGCTAATGCTGTTCGAGGATGAACACGCTCATAAAAGTATGGCATGGGTGGGACAGCCCTGTCAATTGCGTGGCTCTGTGAGAGAGGCCGGGGGAAACACCTTGCCTGGATTGAGAATGCCGTGGGGATCGAGGGCTGATTTGATGCGTTTCATGACGGCGATCGCGGCCGGGCTCAGATCCAAAGCCAGGAAATCCCGTTTGAGCAACCCGATGCCGTGCTCGCCCGACAAAGTGCCACCAAGCTCAACGGCAGCAGCAAAGATCTCTTCGGCCGCTCCTTTAACCCTTCGCATTTCTTCCCCATCCCTCAGATCACAGAGAATGTTGGGATGAAGGTTGCCGTCGCCAATATGACCAAACAGGGGAATTTGCAGTTCATGCCTGACGGCGATCAGCCCTATCCGTCGCACCATTTCCGGGATTGCGCTGCGGGGCACCGAGATATCCTCGCCGAGTTTATTGGGCCGCGCCCGGGACAGGGCAGGGCCCACCGCCCGCCTCGCCCGCCAGAGACGGTCGCTTTCTGCCGCCTCTGCTGTGCGTTTCACCTGTGTGGCCCCCGCGCCCGAACATATTTCAGCTACCTGCTCTACTTGCTGCGATACTACTCGCTCTTCACCATCCACCTCAACGAGCAAAACCGCCTCCAAGTCTACAGGCAGGCCAATATGGAGATACTCCTCCACACACCTGACGGCGCCCCGGTCCATCATCTCCAGAGCCAGCGGAATGATACCGGCGGCGAGAATACGCTCAACAGCCAAACTGGCATCGTCGAGGCGAGGGAAGACCGCCATGGCCGTTGCACTGGCCTTGGGTAACGGAATAACTCTGAGGGTGACTTCGGTTATCACCCCCAGCGTCCCCTCGGATCCAACGAATAGCTGAGTAAGGTTATAGCCGGTGACATTCTTGATCATCTTGCCGCCGGTGCGAATTATCTCGCCACTCGCCAGCACAACTTCCAGACCCAGCACGAAATCTTTGGTGCCGCCATACTTGAGACAACGAGGACCGCTTGCACTGGTGGCTACGTTCCCGCCAATCGTCGATTGGGCAAAACTGGCGGGGTCAGGCGGATAGAATAGGCCCCGTCGTTCCACCTCTGCCTGAAGCCTGGCGTTTACCACCCCCGGCTGGACCACAGCCACCATATTGGCGGTGTCAACCACGAGAATTCTATCCATCGAAGCCAGGTTTAGGACAATGCCTCCATTTGCCGGCACCGATCCACCTGCCAGGCCACTACCCGCCCCTCGGGGCACTACCGGCATTTTCAGGGCGTTGGCCAGGGCAAGCACCTGAGAAACCTCTGCGCTCGTCAGGGCACTCACAACTGCCTCGGGCCTGTTCTCCGTCCAGGTACCATCATAGCTGTAGACGATCAAGTCTTCGGGATCCGTGAGAACGCGCGCAGGGGACAGGATAGCCTCAAGTTTGCGCCGGAGTGTAGAGTCGATAGACATGAGGAATCTTTCTGCTGGATTACAGGCTCGCCTGCTGGAGTTAGTATAGCCAGGGCGCCATTGGCCGTCAAGGGATATGACTTTGGCGAAGTGCCTCTGGCGCCAAGTTCAATTTATATTTTGGACTGACGGTCACCAGCCGACGGAATAGCCCCGGGTCACGAGCGGCAGATAAACCGTGTTTCCACCCACAATTATTGCGTTACTTGTACCCGGCTTGCTCCAGAGGCCACCAACGTTGCGCGCCTTGACCGAAAAATAGTAGGGTTGCCTGGGCAGTAGACTCAGACCAGTGCGCACGGTTTCGGTCACGCCGATGTTAGTCCAGGTCACCACGTCCGTTCCGCCCGGTCTGCTCCCGATGGCGTAGCGATAAAGATTGATCGACGATTAAGAGTCAGAGGCAGTCCAGCGAGCAGTTATGCTGGAAGTGCTTCCCCGAGCCGAGGCACTCACGGACGGTGGAGAAGGCGGTGTGGTATCGGCAATGCCACCGGCATAGTCGACGGTGAAGGTCAAGCCGGCATTAGGTGGAATCTCCAGACCATCCAACCCGCGAACGCTTGAAACGGTGAATGAGTAGATGCCGCGGGGGACCAGGGCAGAGAATTCGTAGTTAGTTCGATAGATGCTAGGTGAGAGCACTGGCCATTGGGGAAGTTCTCGAGACTTGTCGGAACTTTGGCCGTCTCAACAGTACTTCCTCCCCCGATCGCGTAGATCCAACCATTCACAGTTTCCGCGCCGAGGCCCCAGCGACCTGATGGCATGGATTGGAGGCTATGCCATGTGTC
>JAUSEJ010001016.1 GCA_030650265.1 Dehalococcoidia bacterium
TATCCACTTGCCGAGCAAGTGGCGAGGGAATGGCAACGTGACGCCGAACTGAGGAGTGTGAGGGCAACCTGGCAGAACGCCGGTCCGGCGGAATTACGGCAGGGCAAGAATTCGTGGGCATTCTACTTCGTTTCACCGTCCAGCAAGACCGGCGCCAAGATGTTAGGCTACATCGTGTCCGTAAATGAGGGCAGGGCGGAAGGGGTCAAGGCTGGAGAAGTCACGTCAAACGACCAGTCTCTCTCTTTTGTCGACTGGAAGGTTGATAGTCCGCAAGCGCTGAGAGTATTTCTGGAAAATGGCGGTCAGGACTTCCTGGCCAGACACGCTCAGGCCGATGCCCATGCCATCCTGAAGGGGACCGATAGCGGCCAGCAACCGGTGTGGGAGGTAACACTGCTGGACAAGCAGACCAAAGACACCTTGAGCCTGCAACTAGATGCGGCAACCGGACAAGTGAAACGATGATTTTGAAGTGTGCAAGTTGGTGAGGTCATACAGACTTTCCTGGCTAAAGAATACGGTTAAACGCGGAAGGGCAGAACCGGCTAAAGCCTCAAGTCCGAGCTTCAGAACTGGCCGGTTATGGTCTGCCAGTGGCGGGCAATCCCTTGTTGAATTTGCCCTCGTTCTGCCTCTGCTATTGTTGGTCATTATGGGAGTCTTCGATATTGGCATCGGTGTCTGGCAATACAACACGGTGTCGAATGTGACGAGGGAAGCCGTTCGCTACGCCGCCGCCCGTGCCAACCAGCCGTTGACTCCGGCGGATTTCACGGACAATGCAGCCAATCCGCGGAGCAACGCCGCCGCTGTCGCCGCTGGACGCCGTCAAGCGTTTGGCCTGCAACCGGCAAACTTGGACTTACGTGTATTGCCCGACGACGATTGGGAGCAACGCAATACATGGGGTCTGGTGGTCAGAGCAACGGCAGTTTACACCTTCTCTCCCATTACTGCATTCGTGCCAAAAGGACTCATCATGATCCGCTCTTCTTCATCAATGGTAACGGAGTAACGCTATGGGCAAGGAGTCCCGTCGCAATGAGTAAGAAATCGCGTAGGGGCGTCCTTCCGCGGAAGGACGCCCCTACCCTGGGAGCAATCTGTTCGCGGAGGGACCTACGGCACGAGCATGGCCAGTCCCTGGTATTGATAGCTATGGCGATGGTAGCAATGGTCGCCATGTTGGGTCTTGTTCTCGACGCCGGATACGCGTATGCCCAAAGGAGACTCGTACAAACGGCCGTCGACGCCGCTGCCCTCGGCGCGGCGCAGGCGGTGGCAAGTGAGAACGCGACCGATGCCAGCGTGTTGGCCATTATGCAGGATTATGCCAACCGCAACAGCCCACCGTCCGGAATCACTGTGGTCGGGACCTACATCGCCCCCAATGACTCGGATCTAACAGCGGTCGGCAATGGCAGCATTCCCCAATTGGCAAAGGGCGTTAGAGTGGTCGGTCAAACGACTTTCAACACGTTCTTCATGGGAATAATCGGGATGAACAACTCCATGGCCTCAGCCTCGGCCACGGCGAAATTTCCCGACCCGATAGGTCCGGGAAACTGGGCGATATGGGCCGGCAGCACGACGAATTGTGCCAGCGGCACGATCGGCTGGAATGCCAGTTCTGCCAGCATTCTCGGGGGATTGCGCTCGAACGGCAACATGCAGGTCGGCGGCGGTGGCGGCGGGACAACCATTAATGGCAACGTCGAGACAGTGGGCGGCGTTCAAGGGCCGAATATCAATTACGCGGGTACAGTACCCTACCCGGTGGAGGGAGTGGTCGAGCCAAGCCCGTACAGGTTCAGGATTCAGGATTTCCAACTAGGGGGAGTGGCTGCCATCGCGGCAGGTTCCCAATACTACAGCATCGCGGGCGATCTTACCAAGACGACGATGGACCACGACAACCACAATTACTTCGATAATCATAACAACGTTCTAAGAACCGGTCTCTACTACGTGACCGGCAACGTAGACTTCACCGGCGGCGTCACTGGCACCGTCACGATCGTCGCACGCGGCAAGATATCAATCAAGGGCGGAACCAACCAATTGATTTTGTTCCAGCCCGCGCAGAACGCCTGCTCTATTGGCGGAATCGCGCTATTCACCGACATGCAATCTGGTAACGTCTGCGCCGACTCCGGGAACGTGATTGAACTGACCGGCAGCACAATCTCTGTGGAGGGGCTGCTCTACGCTCCGAATGGCCGTATCAGTCTGTCTGGCTCACAAACCAGAATCATCGGAGCTCTTGTTGGACAGACCGTCGATATTGCCGGATCGAATCTTACCCTCCGTTGGGCTCAATACTGTCCAAACACAGGCCTTGCCGGTGAGTATCTGATGAAGTAGGGAGGTCGGGGCAGCGCAATTGACAGAAGGAGAGACAGTGACTACAATTATGCAAGCGCAAACTCAGGCGACTTGTTTGATAGAGTGGACGGAAGGAATGTAGCATGGGTCGCAAACGCGGTGGCTGCTTACTCATGGCTCTGGGGGTCGTGGTGGCCCTGATTGCCGGTGGTATAGCCTTCTATGTGGTTACGGTGGCTTCGACCCGGACCGCTGAGGTGCCCACACGCGCCGTTCTTGTGGCCGCGGTAAACATCCCTGAGCGCACCTTGATCAATGCGAGCATGCTCCGGGTGCAACAATGGCCGCCGGAGAACGTGCCGCCCGGATCACTTAACACGATCGAGGCGGGCGCCAATAAGTTCAGCACCATGCCTATCTTTGTCGGGCAGGCCGTGCTCGGGTCGCAAATCGCCGATACCAAGGGTGGCAGCGGCGTCGCCTATGCGCTGGAGCCAGGCAAAGAGCTAGTAGCCGTTAATCTCAGCGGGGCGGCGGGAATAATATCTTCAGGCGCCGTGCGCGCGGGAGACGTCATCGATCTAATCGTCAACACACCCGGGTCAAATGGCAATCAGGTCGCTCCCACTATGCAGAATCTAAGGATTTACGCTATCGGGTCGGTGCTGGCCGGGGCAAAAGCCGGGGCAGGGGCAGGCCCCAGCAATTTGTTCCTATTCCAGGTCACCCCTCAGGATGCGCTCATCCTGAAGTTCCTCGAAACCTTGAACGTGGACATGGTACTGCGAGCCGCCGGCGATGATGTTATCGTACCGACCGAGCCGGTAACCATCGATTACCTTGTAAACAAATACAGGCTTCAGCGTCCTCCCAGCAAATAGGGCCAAGGAGTAAATAATCAGGTGTCCAACGAGACGATTCGCGTCTTGATAGTCGACGACAACGGCGATACCCGGGAGAACCTCAAAAAGATGCTCTACTTCGAGCAGGATATTAAGGTAGTCGGTACCGCCGCAGGGGGCATGCAAGGAGTTGCGATGGCCAAGGAACTCCAGCCTCACGTCGTGCTGATGGACATCAACATGCCCGGTCTCGACGGCATTCTAACCAGCGAGAAGTTGCTGGCCGAGGTGCCCGCCAGCGCCATCATTATGATGTCGGTTCAAGACGAGCAGGCCTACATGAGACGGGCGATGGTAGCGGGCGCCAGCGATTACCTGGTGAAGCCTTTTAGCACCGACGATCTGGTCAACAGTATTCACCGGGCCTACGAACGGGAGGGGGTTCGCCACCGGATCTTATCCGCTTTCCCGCTCTCCCCAT
This sequence comes from Dehalococcoidia bacterium, assembly GCA_030650265.1. The sequence continues at coordinate 3,652 of JAUSEJ010001016.1, forward strand.
CTACGACGGCGACTCTGCCGCCTCTCGTTCATGCCGTCGAAACGGGCAAGATCATTTCCGTTTTCAGCCCGAAAGGCGGCGCTGGAACAACGACGATCGCGGTTAATCTCGCCTGCGCCCTAAGCATATCTACTCGCAAGCGGGTCGCCCTACTGGACTGTAGCCTGCTGTTCGGCGACGTCGCCGTCATGCTTAACCTCGTGTCGAGAAACTCGTTATTCGATCTGAACGCTCTGGGCAACGATCGGGACCTCGAACTTATCGAGGAACTGATGGTAGACCACGCCTCCGGCATCAGGGTACTCTTAGCCCCACCCAGACCGGAGATGGGGGAGCAGGTAACAGCCGATCAAGTCGCCGCTATAGTCGCCAAATTGCGAAATCTTTTCGACTTCATCATAGTCGACACCATGCATTCATTTCAGGACGTTATGCTTGCCGTCCTCGACGCTTCGGATACCATTCTGGTCGTGACGACGCCTGAGGTCACAGCGTTAAAGAACATCAAACTGTTCCTCGAGACAACCGAGGTACTGGGCTATTCGCCGGCCAAGCTGCTGCTCGTCGTCAACCGGATGGACAGCCACGGCGGTATCGGACTCGGCGAAATCGAGTCAAATGTGAATTACAAAGTAACCTGCGGGATTGTCAACGACTGGAAACTGGCGACTTTTTCGGTTAATCGCGGTGTCCCGTTCGTTATGAGCAGCAAGGAAAGTCAGATTTCTCGAGATATTCTGGCTTTGGCCGGCACAGTATCGACGTCCGAAGCAGCGAAGAGCCTTCCCGAAGGGCAGCCCAAGTCGAGGGGAATCGGCGCCCGTATCGGGATGTTCAAAAAGAAACGTTAATAGACAGGGAGACAGGCCATGTCACTTCTAAGGAGAATTGAGGGGGGAGCAGGTACGCCAATAAACCCTGTTCCTACTGCCACGCCAGGCGTCACAACCAATCCATCGTCCAGAGACGAGGCATCACAAAGAAGAACTCCGGTGGGGAATCATGAACTCTCCTTGGACCTGAAGACGCGGGTTCAGAACAAGCTTATCGCCGAGCTCGACATCAGAGCCGATGCCTCAAACATTGCCTTGATTAGGAACCGTATCCAGCAGCTCTTCGACATTGTTCTCGATCAGGAAGGTATACTGCTGACACGGGTTGAGCGACAACGCCTCTTCGAGCAGGTGGCGGCCGATATCGTCGGTTTCGGACCACTCGAGCCGCTGCTGGCGGACGAGACGGTCTCGGAAATCATGGTGAACGGTCCGACGCATATCTACGTAGAGCGCAAAGGGAGGCTGGAGAAGGCCAACGTCGCCTTCGAGAACGACGACCACGTTCGCAGGATCATCGACCGCATTATTTCGCCCCTCGGGAGACGGTGCGATGACAACTCCCCTATGGTCGATGCCCGACTACCAGACGGCTCGCGCGTCAACGCCATTATTCCCCCTCTGTCGTTGGTTGGTCCCGTCATCACCATTCGAAAGTTCTCCAAGACGCCTCTAACGATCGCCGACCTTATTCATTACGGCACTCTAACTCCCGCATTGGCCGAGTTCCTCAAGGCCTGCGTCACCGCCCGTTTGAACATCATCGTGGCGGGAGGCACTGGAAGCGGTAAGACGACCCTGCTCAATATCCTGTCGTCCTTTATACCCTCCGACGAGCGCATCGTTACCGTAGAAGATGCCGCCGAACTACAACTCAGACAGGAACATGTCATCACTCTTGAGACTCGCAAAGCGAATATCGAGGGTAAGGGAGCGGTGACGATCCGGGACCTGGTCATCAACTGCCTGAGAATGAGGCCGGATCGCATAGTGGTGGGCGAGTGCCGCGGCGCCGAGGCGCTTGACATGCTGCAAGCCATGAACACCGGCCATGATGGCTCGCTGACCACGGCACATGCCAACAATCCCCGGGACACGCTTTCCCGTTTGGAAACCATGGTGCTAATGGCCGGCATGGATTTGCCTTTGCGGGCCATTCGCGAGCAGATAAGCTCGGCTATTCAGTTAATCGTGTTTGAGGAGAGATTCCGCGACGGCGCCCGGCGGATATCCTATGTCACAGAGGTGCAGGGTATGGAAGGGGATGTAATCGTTCTTTCCGACATCTTCGTTTTCGAGCAAACTGGGGTGGAAGATGGGAAGATCGTGGGCAAGCTTCGCCCGACGGGAATTCGGCCGAAGTTCACGAAGAGGCTGGAAGAGGCTGGCATTTTCTTGCCGCCAAGCGTCTTTGGGGTTGACATGAAGTCATGGTAGTGTCGAATCGCCTTCACCGGTACGGAGGGCACGCCTAATGCTGGGGTCAGTTTTAGTTTCAGTTGCTATCATGGCGGGCGTTGTTGCCTTCTTTGTCGCGGTCAACCGGGCGATAACTGAGGGG
>JAUSEJ010001017.1 GCA_030650265.1 Dehalococcoidia bacterium
GCCCTCAGTCATCTAAGAGCCGGCCTGGCGGCGCTAGCGGGCCATCCTTCTCTGAAGGACCGCCCAGAGGTTGCCGACCTTCACTTCGAGCGCTTCTACATACGTGACAGACTGGGAGACATAGCTGGCATGGCGGAAACAATCGCCGAGCTACAGTCTCTGGCCAATCGCTTGGGATCGCCACGGGCGGAGGCCGAAGCCAGTTTGGTAACCGCCATTTTCCGCATGTGGCAAAACGATCTCACCGGCGCCTGTGAGGGGGCACTACACGCCGTGAAGGTAAGCGAGTCAGCGCAAGAGCTAACGATTTGCTGCCTGGCGTATAGAACGCTGACATCGATCGGATTGCGCCTTGGCGACCACCACTTCATGCGACGCTACGCCAAGAACGCGCTGGCTGTGACCCAGCGTCTTGGCGCGCCATCCATGGAAATCCGTTCTCACGTCCTCCTGGCCTGGGCGGATTTCCTGGCTGGCGCCTGGGACGAATCGCGGCGAGTCAGCATCGAAGCCATTGCGTTAGCCCGTCGGGTTGGATCGACGCGTGACCTGGTCTATTCGATTGCAGGGAACGCCTTGCTCCTCTCCCTTCAAGGCAATCTGCCCGCGGCTGAAGCCCGTATTGCCGAAGCAAAAGCGGCCTTTAACAGTGGAACGCCTGCCGACAGGGCAGTTTTTGGTCGTATTGAGATTGCTGAGACCGCCCTCACTCTTGAGCTAGGGGAGGGTGAGCGCGCTCTGAACATTGCCAAAGGCTTCACCCGGCAGTCAGTAACGGGCACTGCAGAAAGGGCTCCCGCCGGACTGACCGTAGCTTATGAGCCCATAGGCTTAGCGCTGCTAGCGGAAGCGCAGGTGGCGACCGGAGATCTGGAAGGAGCGTTGAAAACAGCCTCTGAACTATTCGAATTGAGAGGGACTGGTTCACAATATGTGACAGCGCTCTCCTATCGCGCCGAAGGTCTTGCCAGGCAGGCTCTGGGTCAGCGGGAGGTGGCAATTGAATGCTTGACGAAAGCAAATGAGATATTTTCTGAACTAGAGATTCCGTTCGAAGCCGCGCGATCCTTGCTAGATTTGGGCGCGGCGGCGAGCGACACGAAGCCAGAGGTAGCAATACGTGTTGTTCAGGAAAGTCTTACAGTATTCGAGCGCCTTGGCGCCCGGCGTCACATCGAGAGGGCGCGGCGCTTGCTTCGCAGCCTTGGGGTGTCGCCCCCTCC
>JAUSEJ010001021.1 GCA_030650265.1 Dehalococcoidia bacterium
TCTATAAGCAGAATATCTCCGGAAATGGCTGGGATGAGGATACCTTCGTGACGAGCGCGGACTCCGTCATCGGCTTGTGGATCAACACCAAAGACAATACCCTCCACCTGGCGATCCAGATCGAACAAACGGACGCGGGCACTCAGGTCGACGTGGAACTCACCAAGTGGTAAGAGGATTCGAGCCTTATCGCGCTAACTCAGTAGTCTAATAGAAAGCGGCGCCGCCACTGTGGCGACGCCGCTTTCTATCTTGTTTCATGCGCTACTGCGCGTGCTCGAACGTTTGGCCAGGCCTCCGATTACACCATTTTCCAAAGAGGCTGACACGCCTGTTCTCTCCCCCTCTGGTATAGGGGACAGGACGAGAGCGTTCCAACGTTCTGCAAACTGGTCCAGGTGCAAGGAGTCCGCGATCTGCCGACGCCATGCCGCCCTGTTGAATTGACGTCCTCAGTCTAGTGGTCCGTCAAAGACAGACCATCATCGCAACATTGACAGACCACTGGAACGCGCCACGCTCGCGAAGCCCTACGATGTCGGCCCAACTGCAGCCAGGTTCGAGCAAATCTTCTTCGTTGTGCTGGCCGACTTCACGAGACGGACCGGGCTGAATGGACTCGCCCCGGCGCTGAAAGGGCGGAGCCACAACGTCGATGTGATGATGCCTACCAAAAGCGGGGTAGCGATCCGTAAGCGCTGCATAAGCCAGCCCACGAAACCGCAGGCAGTTCTGCTGCAGAGGCTGCGATTGCAGTTGCCCCAACGGATGAAACTGCAAAAAATGTAGTGCCAATTTCACGCTCAGCCGAAAGGCATTTGAGCGTGAAACTGCGGAAGTTGGGTTAGCGAATATCTTGACTGAAACTGCCATGGAGACTGTCGGCCGGGCTTTGCAGTTGCTTTGAAGCTGGAAGGGAGCACCACGGATAACTACAGCGGTTTGTCCCGTTGGTGCAGTCGCCTTCGTCGAGGCCAGAGAACTTGACTGTATTGAGCCATGCTAAACCAGATCCCCGCAGAAACGGGACGCACTGCCTATGAGCTGCCCTAGCATCGCCCCTAAGAGCTTGACATGTGGGCCAGCAGCAGCTAAAGTCAGGGGAGACAGACGATTATCTTCGGTGGAGTTATCATGAGCCGAAAGATTCTCCTGGCGATAGTAGCCGGTTTCGCCTTGCTTGTAGCCGTCCTGGTAGTGTTTGTCTCCGTGACTTTCGCGCCGGAGATCATGGAACGAAACCCCTTTGGCAAAAAAAACGCCAACATTATTAAGAAGCAGGAGCAGGCGAATCTGGCCCAGAGGCTGGAAGAAGGGCGCATTCTGCAGCGAAACGGCGACTACGATCGCGCCATCGTCGCCTTCGCAGAGGTTGCCAACGCCAAACCGGATCTGGCCGATGTCAAAGAGGCACAGTTTCGCCTCGGCGAAACCTATGACCTCAATCACAATTTCGCTCTGGCCGCTGCCACTTTCCAGCAATTCTACGACCTCTACGCCGACGACGGACGAAGAGACGGGGTTGAGTTCCGGCTGGGCGTAATCTATCGCCAGATGAAGCAGTGGGACAAGGCTATCGGCCTTCTCAACGACTACGCTCTGCGAAATACGGCGATCGACCCGTACACAAGATACCAGTTGGGACTGGCCAATCGCGATGCCGGGAATCTCGCTCGGGCGGCGCTGGAGTTCGCCGGGGCCGTCACGGGCGACGGGCCACGACTCTTCGAGATCGACGCCATGGAGCAGGTAGCCGACGCCTATTTAAGACTCAAAGACTACGACAATGCTCTGCTCTGGTACGACAAGATCAGGCTGCGCGCCACCACCGACGCCTACAGAGCCGAACTCAACTATCGAAGCGGCATCGCCTTCGAGGCAGCAGGAAGAACGGCGGAAGCGAAGAACCTTTTCATGGCAGATATTGCCAGCTACCCTTCTACTTACTACGCTTTGCAGTCGCTTCAGGAGATGAACAGGCTGGACATCCTGGCGACAACTTACTTGCAAGAGGGTCTAGTCTTCTACTTCAACGGACAATACGGTCAAGCTATCGCCAGCCTTGACCAGGTGTTGATTAAGCCTCAGGATGTGAACGCCGTCGACGCCCTCTATTATCAGGCCCTCTCTTTTCAGAAGCAAGGTAATCAAACAATGGCCATTGCGAAGTTCGACCAGCTCGTCCGGAACTATCCCGGCAGCGCCCGCGTCGGGTCGGCCTGGTATCAAAAGGGCGCTAACCAGGAGCGAGCGGGGAGCTATACCGACGCCATAGTCACCTACCGCCAGCTATATGCCGCCTTGCCGCAAGACTACATGGCCGGGGAGGCCCGCTGGGAAGCGGCGCTGGTGCTCGAGTATCTCGGGCGGTTCAATGAAGCGGCTAGAGAATATACAGCTTTGGTGCAGGCTTTCCCGAACGGGAAATACGCAGAAGATGCCCTCTTCCGCCAGGGACTAGCCTACTTCAAATTGAAGCAATATGACGCGGCGACTCAAGTTTGGGAGGGTTATCTGAAGACTTATCCGGCCGGGAAAGACCGGAACCAGGTCAACTTCTGGACGGGCAAGGCTTATCTCCTGGCGGGTAAGACGACGCAGGCAGAGCCATTCCTGCGGCAGGCCATTCAGGCGACGCCGGACGAGTATTATGGCTTTCGCGCCAAAGACATCACGCAAACCGTCACGGGCACCCTGCCCATCGCCAACTTGCGCCAGAATCTGCTTGCCCCCGATTCGGCTAGCGAACGGCAAGACCTCGTCCACTGGCTCGGCACGTGGGTCACACCGCCGCCGACTATTTCCGTACTCAGTGGTATTTCCCTCGCCTTACAACAGGACCCCGGGTTGATAAGAGGTGCAGAACTCCGCAAAGTAGGCCTCCTAAGCGAGGCGAACAACGAATTCCTGGGAACGATCGCCAAATTTCGCTCGGATGGAATTGCTCAGCTTCAGCTTGCCCTCTATTTCCGCGATGAGGAGATCTATCAGCTTTCGATCGCCACGGCAGAACGAACGGCCTCGCTTTCGGGCGAAAGGAACTACCTGAACCTGCCCCGCCTTTTGCAGAAACTCCTGTATCCGACGTACTATAGCGATCTTATACTGGCCGAAGCCGGGAAAGCAGACTTCGATCCCCTTCTTTATCTGGCCCTGGTTCGACAGGAGAGCAGATTTGATAAGAACGCCGGGTCCAGCGCCAACGCGCATGGTCTCACTCAGGTCATTCCCGCCACAGGCGAATGGCTGGCACAGCAACTCAAACTTACCGACTTTACTAACGACGATCTCTTCAAACCCTATCTGAGCATTCGTCTGGGAGCCTACTATCTCGGTAGCCTTCTCGATCAGTTTGACGGCAATTCCTTCTTTGCTTTAGCCGGATACAACGGTGGACCCGGCAATGTCGACCGCTGGTCGAGCAGTGACCCCAACTACGATAGCGACCTTTTCACCGAGGACATCGACTATAGCGAGACGCAACTCTACGTGGAAATCGTCGTCCAGAACCACGGTATGTACAAGGCAATCTATGGCTCGCCCGGTCCGTGATCGTCGGCCTCTGCTAGACACGGAGATTCTGGAAATCGGCTCCGGCGAAAGCTGCTACATTCAGCGCCCTTCCAACAAATGGTTGCTAAATCTGGAAGTTTATGATACCATATCCGAAGACAACCAGCACCGGAGGTGGTGACCATGACGAGTAGGGCAAAGAAAGCGACCTTCAGTCTCCATGAAGACATCCTCGAGGCCATGGATGAGGCGGTGTCCAGGGGTGCCGCACCCAGCAAGAACGCTTTTGTGGAGAGGGCGCTCTCCAAGGAACTGGTAGAACTACGACGACAGGCGCGCAAGCTCAGGTGGGAGGAGGGGGCCCGAGACCCCCAGTTGCTCAAAGATTTGGAAGAGACAGAAACTGCCTTTTCCTCAGCCGACGCCGAAACGGCAGGAAGGATAGGCTGATGCCACCTCTCCAGTGGTCGCTCATAGAGGCCGACCTGGATCCAGTGCAGGGCTCGGAACAGAGAGGCTTTCGGCCCGTTCTCGTCGTTAGCAACGACGAGTTTAATCAAGCGATGCCCAATGTGACTGTGCTCCCACTCACTTCGACTCAGCGGCGTCTTTATCCAACCGAAGTATTACTGGCCACTGGCAAAGCAGGGCTACCTAAGGAATCAATCATTCTCGCACACCAGATCAGAACCATCTCCAAACACCGCCTGGGGCGTCAGTTAGGATACCTGGATGACCTCGCGCTGCGGGAGGCAGTGCGGGTAGCAATGAGAGAACATCTTGACCTCGGATGATTCGACACGAAAGCTAATAACGGTCGGTATTGCCCTGGGAATCTTCCTGTTTGCCCTCGATACCAGCGTGGTCAGTACGGCGATGCCAACGGTTATCGCCAGTCTGGGCGGCACGGAGCTTTTCAGTTGGGTGTTTGCAACCTACATGCTGGCAGCCACCGTTTCGACTCCTCTCTTTGGCAAACTGTCGGACCTGTTTGGCCAGAAACTGCTTTTCACCATGGGGGTCGGCCTGTTCCTGCTCGGCTCGGCGCTGGCCGGCAGCTCACAAACCATGACTCAGCTCATCGTGTTCCGCGTTATTCAAGGAATCGGCGGCGGCGGGCTCACGGCGGTGGCCTTTGCAATCATCGGGCACGCATATTCTCCGACGGAGAGGCCAATGGTGCAGGGGAAATTGGGTACCGTGTGGGCGATATCGAGCATAATTGGCCCGGCTACCGGTGGCTTTATCGTCGACCATCTGAGCTGGCGCTGGGCTTTTTTCATCAATGTCCCCATCGGCATTGTACCGGTGGTCCTTATCCTTGCCTACCTGAAAGACGTCCGACGTGAAGGGGCCAGTCCTGTCATCGATTTTACTGGCGCCGCTCTTCTTTCCGCCAGCATCGTTTCCCTGCTGTTTGCTTTGCTGCTAGCCGGCACGAGGGGGTGGTCCTCAACCACCACCCTGGGCCTGTTCGCTCTGACTGCTATCTTGCTCGTAGCCCTGGTTGAAAACGAGCGCCGGGTTGCGGAGCCTATCGTGCCCCTTGGCCTATTTCGACTCCGCACGTTTTCGGTCTGCAACACAGGCAATCTGATCACGGGCGCCGCCCTCTTTGGTATCACGGGCTTCATTCCGCTGTTTGTTCAGGGCGTTCTGGGCGGCTCGGCCACCACCGCCGGCTTGGCTATTATGCCGCTCAGTCTTGGCTGGCCGTTGGGGAGCCTGGTTGGTGGTCAAGCAGTCAATAGATTCGGCTATCGCACCCTGGTCCTCATCGGAATGGGACTCATGATCGCCGGCTTCTTTCTGCTCGCCGGTATGGGCGTCGACAGCACGCCCGTCATAATTGGCCGGAACATGTTTGTCATCGGGTTGGGCATGGGCCTTCTGACGCCGGTAATGTCGGCGGCGATTCAAAACGCCGTTCCCGCGGCCCAAATGGGCGTGGCCAGTGCCTCTGTATTATTTTACCAGAATATCGGTGGAACGGTGGGAGTAAGCGTGATGGGCGCCATCCTCAATAGCCAGATGGGAATATGGAGTGCACAGTTGGTAGGGAGCGACTCTCTCCGGGCTCTCTCCGCCAATTTAGGCGTCAACCTCGGCGACCCTTCGGTTCTGCTCAAGCCGGAACTGGTAGGCGAGCTTCCGGGGACAGTCTTTTTCGCACTCCAACAATCTCTGGCAAACTCCCTTACCACCCTCTTCGTCGTTTCTTTGGCGATGATGATATTCGGCTTCGTGGTTACCTTGTTCATGCCCGACTCCACTCCTACCGCCGACATTGCCGGGTCAGCAACCTCGCCTATCCTGGCCGAGAGGGCAACTGAGGTGCAAAATTGACCCCATCGGCGGCCCATAGCGATTGGGGGCCTGGTTTGATTTCTTTATGGCGCTTACTGGTATTGACGACGTAGTCATGTTCGATTATCATATTGACGGTATCCGATTGTGATGGCGTCCATATCCTCTGTGCAGAGCCAGTTATCGTGACTGTTCTCGCCGGTGGAGGTTTGTATGCGGTCGAAATTCGCCATAGCCACCATTTTGGTAGTCCTGTCTATAGGCGCGTGGCCAATTACGCCGGTTTCAGAATCAGAGTTGAGTCTCAGTCTCTCGGCCAGTAGGACCAGCCCGCAGTCGGGGCAGAGTGTGACCCTCACGGCCAGAGCCAATAATGACGTAGAAGCAACCCAAAGTGGATTCTACATCTATGACACTACGGCAGATAAGATTGTAGCGACTTGCCCGAACGGCACAACCTGTACGGCAAGTGTAACTGAGACCGACACTCATGCCTACGTGGCAGGCGTGGGCGACTTCGCCGGAACCGGAATTGAAGCCCAATCCTCGAACGTTTTGGTCACCTGGCCACAGCAATTGAACTGGAGTATTAGCCTGTCGGCCAGTAGCACCAACCCGCAGTCGTGGCAGAGTGTGACCCTCACAGCGCAGACCATTCCTGACGTCGGTGAGACACCATGGTGGCTCTATGTCTATGATGTCTCGACGGGGAACAATGTTGCAACCTGCCGGAGCGGAACTAGCTGTACGGCTTCTGTCTCCGGGTCCGATTACCACTCCTATGTGGCACGCGTGGGCGTCTTCGCCGGAAACGACACACAGGCACAATCCTCGAGCGTTGTCGTCACCTGGCAGCAACCGTTGAACTGGAACGTCAGCCTGGCGGCCAGCGACACCAACCCGCAGTTCGGGCAGAATGTGACCCTCACGGCGCAAACCAACAATGACGTAGAGGCGACACCATGGAGACTCTATATCTACAATATCACAGTGGACAAGAACGTAGCGACCTGCCAGAGCGGAACAGCCTGTGCGACGTCTGTCTCTGAAACTGATACACATGCCTATGTGGCGCGGGTAGGCGCCTTCGCGGGGACCGATACTCAGGCTCAATCATCAAGCGTTGCCGTCATCTGGCAACCACAGTTGAATTGGAGCGTGAGCCTGGCGGCAAGCGCGGCCAGCCCACTGGCCAACCAGCCGGTGACCCTAACGGCGAATGCCAATCAGGATGTGGGACCGACGAAATGGGGACTGCAGATCTACGATACGAATAGTGGCGCCGCCGTGCAGAACTGCGATTCCGGCACTATCTGCACCATCCAGGTCTCTGCCCCGGGAGGCGCCGGCCGCACCTATGGGGCTCGCATCGGCAAGTTCGATGGGACGGAGACTCAAGTTAAGTCCTCGCCCGTTACCGTCAACTGGGCCAGCTTACCATCTTCCTCTGACAATATCAGTCTACCCAGACCCGTACCTTCTTTTTACCAGAACTACAAGGACAGCAAAGGCTACTGGGGAGCCAAACTTCTCGGCTTCAACACGGACAGCAGGTACGACATCGGCCGCTACGGCTGCACCATCACCAGCCTCGCAGACCTCTTTAACTACTACCAGACAGGCTTAACGGATCCAGGGAAACTTAACGATGCACTCGTCGCTCTTGGCAGGAACGTCGTATTTCTGGACGGTGGCGGTTACCTTGGCAGTTGGGACAATCTAAACAAGCTACCGGCATCCGCAAAGCCGACCGGGGTCACCTTCCGCGCTCTCGGTGGGCCGTCCGATACCAACACCGTGGATCAAGAGCTCCGCGCAGGCCGCCCGGTGCTGGCGTTTGTAATGTATGGCCCTGTAGGCGGGCAGAACACGCATTTTGTCGTCATAAGTGGGAAGAAGAACGGCAGATACACCATGAGTGACCCGGCCTACGGCCGTAGCGACCAGACACTACAGGACCTTGGCTACACTGTCTACAGTTTTGTCTATTTCAATGGGCCGTCAAGATAGAGGTCTCTATTTCTTCTGAAAGATCGGAGTTACCGGGGCTTCAACCTGTTCAACTCCGACGATTTGGCCATCTTCATCGCCCTGATGCGTGGTGAATGGCAGATTAGCGGCTTCCGCAATTCCAGCCTGCGCCGTGTCTTGAAAGGCCCCTCCGGTCATCAAATGTCCTCCTTTCAAGAAGGACTCAAACGGCTGCACCTCCACAACCTGATCAAGAAGGTCGGCCACACCTACAAGTATTACCTGACCGAAACTGGACGCCGGGCCATTCTGACGGCTTTGAAACTTCGCGAACTGGTCGCCATTCCATCTCTAGCCGCAGACATCCCGGCCCAGGCCTAAATTTGTGCACATTCTGCATTCAACTTCATTCGTTAGACACTACCTGGTGCTGGCCTGCGTAGCCGATCGAATCCTGCCCACAGATTATGCTTGACAGTTGCTATGGTGGGGAGAGGCCAGCTTCCTGTGGCTAGCCCTGCACTATTATCGCCTCGACGGACGCTTAGGACATAGGCCATCCACTCCTACGTCCCCCGCCCGCTTAATTGAAACTGGGTACGCCCGGCGTACGAAAAGATGGATTTCCTGGCGGCAAAGATATATAATATATCCTTACATACATGGACACGAGGCAGATGGGGGCCAATAACGGGAGTGAATTTATGAGTGGCGCGTCTCTATCGTCTTCGTGGTCATGCCAGCTAGATGCCTGGTAGGTGAGCCTGCTTCCGGGCGGGTGGCGCGGCACGTCCATACTAGATCCGCGTCCTGCTCGGGCGGTGTGTGGGTACGCCTGTTCCTAGGGGCATTAGTGTCATAGATAAGCAACTCGCTAGTGAGGCTGTATCATGTTCTTGTCCGGCCTGACGCTGCAACAAAGGATCGGGCTGCTAGTTTTCCTGGGCTTGGCCCCGGGCCTGGGCCTATTCGGTTGGCTCGGCATCCAAGCCATCAATGATAGTACCCTGCGCACCCTTGAAGAGCGCAAGGCTATGGCTGTGGTGATGGCCGGCCATCTGGACACGGACTTGACCAATATGTCGTCGCTCCTAAGCAAGCGTGCCGGTTTCGGCGGCGGGATGCCCTCGGAGCAACGGTTCCGGCAGAGCAGCCAGGATTTGATGGGCCTCTTATTGGACACGGGCATCACCACTCGAGGCATGTTCCTCTTGGATGAGAGGGGTTTCGTCATCCTGGTAGACCCGGACCAGCCTGGCGTCGTTGGGACTCCTCTCCGCGCTTACGAGGAGATTGGCCCCGCTTTGCACGTGGGGCTCTCCACTATCTCGAGCCTGACGGATGCCCCGGCGACGGGGCATCCTGTTGTCTTTGCTGCCGTCCCCATTTTCGACGCTGCAAGGAATCCCGTTGGCTCCCTCGCCGTGGCCATAGATATCAACGGATCTATTATCGGCGGCTTTATCAAGCCCATAACCCTGGAGGAGACGGGCTACACTGAACTCATCGATAACAATGGCATTGTCCTGGCTCGGAGCGAACGAGAGCGACCTCCGGATGCTTTCGAGAGGAGCGACCACCCGGAGCGCTTCTCCACCTTCGTCGCCCGGAGGGGTGCCACCGTGGGCGTCTGCCACCGGTGCCACGGACCCGAGGACCGGCCCCAGAGGAGCACGGACGTGTTTGCCTTCGCGCCCCTTGCCGCCGCGCCCTGGGGGGTTATGCTGCGGCAATCGGAGGAGGAAGCTTTCGCCATCGCTGCCCAGCTAAGGACCAGGCTCATCCTCGTGGGGGGCGTAGTGGTGGCCGGCGTTTTCCTGATGATTTGGCTTGTGATGCAAGGGGTGGTAAGGCCCATCAAGGTGCTGACCGACGCCTCGGCCAGGGTGGCAGCGGGAAATTTCGATGCGGTGCCCCGCCTTCGGCGTCGCGATGAGATCGGCCGTCTCAGCAATGCATTTGGCGCCATGGCTCGAGACCTGGATCGAGTTCAGAAAGAGCTCGTGGTCAGTAACAAGGAGCTCCTGGCCCTCAACTCAGTCGCCGCAGCCGTGGGCCAGTCCCTGGAGCTGGAGGAGGTGC
>JAUSEJ010001024.1 GCA_030650265.1 Dehalococcoidia bacterium
CATCGCCTTCCTGGTGGGATATATCAAAGCTATCGGCTTCATGCCGGATATCCGGCGGGTCTTCGCCTACCATGGCGCCGAGCATAAAACAGTAAATGCCATGGAGGCCGGCGCGCCATTGGACGTTGTCACTGTTCAGACCTATAGCACATCCCATCCCCGCTGTGGTACCGCGTTTCTCCTGATCGTCATGGTTCTTTCGGTCCTCGTCTTCGCCGTGATGGGAAGGCCGCCCATGTGGATACGGACCATTTCCCGCATTGTTCTGATACCGCTCATCGCGGCCATCGGCTACGAGGTAATGCGCTTTGCCGCCGCTCACATCAAGAACAGCCTCGTCCATGCCATTCTTTCCCCCGGTCTCGCCTTGCAATCGCTAACCACCAGGCCGCCCGACGACGGTATGGTTGAAATCGCCATCACCGCCCTCAAGCAGGTCATGGCTGCAGATGCCGCCAGCGAGGCGGACCTGGCGACGATACACTAGCCCAACTTACGCAGTTTCACGCTCAAATGCGTTTCAACTGAGCGTGAAATTGGCACTACATTTTTTGCGGTTTCATCCGTTGGGGCAACTGCAAACGCAGCCTCTGTAGCAGTATCGCCTGCGGTTTCGTGGGCTGGCTTATGCAGCGTTTACGGATCGCTACCCCGCTTTTGGTAGGCATCACTACATCGACAGTCTTGATCTGGGCAATCTCATCGAGTACTTTGCGCGGCTCGTTGCCTAGCCCTGCTGCTTTACACATCTGGGCCAGCGTCTTCCACAGTACATAGGCGAGAAAGCAGACTAGTATATGCGCTCCAACCCGCTCTTCTGTCTGGTGCCAGATTGGCCTTATTCGCAGGTCACCCTTCTGAATGCGAAAAGCCGCTTCCGCCTCTGTCAATTGAATGTAGTTGTGCCACAACTCCTCGACGCTGCCCTCGACATTGGTGCGCAGCAGGTAACAACCTTCCTTCAATGCCACCCACTTCGCCGGTTTCTCCAGTTTCTCCCACTCGATACTGGCCCCACCATCCTTTCGGAAACCCACCTGTACCTTGAACAATCCCTTTGCGCGGCTATTCTTGCTCAAGAGTGCCCCAATCCGCCGCTCCACCGTCGCTTGCCGCCGCTTCTTCTCGCCAGCACAAGACGCCGCGATCTTCTTCAGCCCATCCTCGATCCGCTCCTCAAACCGCTCTACCATCGCCTTCTCTTTACCGCCGCGCGCCTCACTACGACATAAGATAAACCACTCCTTGCCATCCTCGGCCGCAATCAGCTTCGCCGAGAGACCTTCC
>JAUSEJ010001028.1 GCA_030650265.1 Dehalococcoidia bacterium
AATCGCCTGATGCAGGCCACATTCGGTCTCCTTGGGGTTTTGATTCTTGGCACCTACGCCATTGAATCGGTATACGGCGCCAAGAGCTGGGCGGGTATGTGGCGAATTAGTGGCGTGGGCGATTTGCCGGCGGGCATCGGGCCTCTATCGTTGCTTCCCGGGCTGATAATTTTACTTTGGGTCGCCTCCCGCCTTCTGAAGTTCCCCCCTGACCGGCAAAAGTGGACCTGGGGAAGAAGGGATATTGCCTTGCCTCTTCTGGCCTTGAGCGCACTTATCGCCTTCAGACTGTATCCCGACGTTGGTAGTACCAATTCCTTTCAGGTTGTCGTTCTAATGGGTCTGGTCTGGTTCGTGTTTCTCTTCGTTGTTAACGAACAGCCAAATCTTGTTGTCCCGTTGGCTCTGACGGTCACTATTCAGGGAGCCGTGGCCATCGGACAATTCCTGCTCCAGCGTGACCTGGGCCTATTCGCTCTGGGCGAGCCGGCTCTTGACCGAATGGTCCCGGGCGTAAGCATTCTTATGGCCATGGGGACAAGATGGCTGAGAGCCTATGGATTGACCGGCCATCCGAATTTGCTGGGGACCACGGTCGCCGTGGCCTTGCTGATTCTGTTTCCTGCCTTCAGAAGGGCCCGGGGCCTCCCTCAGGTAGTGTTGGGGTTGGCGATGCTAGTTGGATTTCTGGGTTTGCTGGTTAGTTTCTCGCGCGCCGCCTGGCTGGGGTTTGCCATGGGAATGCTGGTCTGGCTGATCGGGGGAAGAATACGGGGCGAACAGGGTTTGTTCGGGTCTATGAGTTCCCTGGTCAAGCCACGGTTTGTCGTGGGAATCCTGCTCTTGCTGCTGGCGGGGTTCCTCTTTCGCTACCATGAGCTGGTGACCAGCCGCTTTCTGATTAACAGTGGCTATACTGAGATGCTGTCGCTGACCGACCGGTTGCGGGATTCAAGGCTGGCACTGGAAATCATTGCTGCTCATCCCTGGCGGGGGTCGGGCGCCGGCAAATACTTCGACGAGGCGCGTTCTTTGGACGAAGGCGCCCAGATTGTCCATAACGTACCTTTATTGATGACGGCCGAGCTAGGAATACCTGGCGCAGTGCTCTGGCTGTGGCTCGTCGTGGCCTGCTTCAGGGGGGCGAAGAGCGAGAGCTCCAGGGTCTTCAAGGACGCTGGATCGGGCAAGTCTGGGCATCATGATTCCTTGTTCTACATAGAAGTAATCGCGCCTTGGGTTGCTTTTCTAGTTATTGGCCTATTCGACTACAACCCCTGGCCCTTCGTACTTATGCGCGGCGCCGTCCTGTTTGGGTCTCTGGCCGCTCAGATCGCCGCGCCGTATCATCTCATCGAATCGAAGTAGTTGGTTCAAGGGCTCGTCGACGATCCTCCTTCTGGATTCTCTAAGAATACTCGACAATAGTACACGAGTCGCTTGACTATGGCCCAATACAGTCTTCTCCAATTGCGATCAGCCATTTTTGTTATTTTTGGCTATTTATACCATTGACAATGTGATCCAGGAGTGATACTCTAGGCCAAACGCCACAAGACCCCGGTTGTCGGCTAGCAGAAATATCAGGGGAGAAAGATTAAGAGATGGTGGACCTGTATCTGGGCGTACTTAAGAAGTACGTCGACTTCTCCGGACGGGCAAGTCGTAGGGAATTCTGGATGTTCTTGGTTATTAACATCGTCATCGCGATCGTGCTGCAGATACTCGCGAACATCGCAGGGGTCTTTAACATTATCTACATTATCTTCGAATTGGCCATCATCGTGCCGTCGATATCGGTCGGTGTTCGCCGGATGCACGACACAAATCGCCCAGGCTGGTGGATCATAATCCCCATCATCGACATAGTCTACGCTGCTTCCGCGGGGACAAAGGGAGCCAACAACTATGGCGCCGAGCCAACAGCCTAGAGAGGACACCCGCCTGACTGGGCGCGCCAAAGGTGCCTAGTGGCAGACCATTCTGGGACGGCAAAGACCATCGCTCTTCATTGCTGCTGATGGCGATACAGCGCAGACGGACGGCAGCGCCGCCATCCGCTTCTGCGTCCTTCTCTCGTAGCCGGTCCTCTTCTGAATAATTGTTGCCGGGCTCGGCGGTACTAGCGTGACCGGAAGCCAAAAAGGAAGCCCTACAGGCGAGCGATAGAGGATAGCCAGGCTCTGACCCCCGCGGGCTCGTCGTTGGCCTCTATTCGAGCCTCTCGGATGTAGTTTACTCGCCAACCATCGCTGAAGGTGGATCTGATCTCGGCTTGCGTAACCCGTCTGGGGCCAAAAAAGCCGGTCTGGTACTCGCTAAAGACGAGTGAGAAGTAGTCGCCTCCCGGGCCGATAATAGTGGCAAGGCTCCGGGCGAAACGTACACGCTCTTTGTCAGAAAAGGTGTGGAAGAGGCCGGAGTCGATCACGGTATCGAAAATCTTGCCGAGGCGACCAAGGTTAAGGGCGTCGGCGAGGCGGAACGTCGCCTTCAAACCACGTTTCATTGCTTTGGCG
Source organism: Dehalococcoidia bacterium (assembly GCA_030650265.1). The sequence continues at coordinate 2,520 of JAUSEJ010001028.1, forward strand.
CGTGCCATTCTCAGGTCCGTTGGCGTCCCGTCGATTCCCCATACCTCGTGTCCTCGGGTGGCAAGATGCAGGGCGTTGACACGCACAAAGTTAGCAGCGAAGGCCAGATTGTCGTAAACCAATCACCGGATATGGCCAGTTGGTCGGATCTCTTTCGCGGCGAGGAGACGCGGAACACCGCCGGCCTGGACCTCGCCAAAGTTCAGATGTTCTTCTTCACGATGATTCTGGCCATCGCTTACGCCGTGGCCCTCGGCGCCGTTTTCAAGACCGCCAATGCCGGGCAAATCACCGCCTTTCCGCCGCTTTCCCCGGCCATGGTGTCCCTGCTCGGCATCAGCAACGCGGGCTACCTCGTAAACAAGAGCATCTCGACCAGCCAAACTGCCTGATGGCTGAGCACCGGCGTAGTTTTGTCTGTCGCCGGGGATGAGCGGGGATGGGTGCTTCAGCGTGCAGAGCGGGCAGCGATTGCGATACGTGAACCATGATACCCATTCTCGGGCAATAGCGGAACAAAGGGGGATTCACGGTGCAATGTGAGTAGAGCTAACGCAGTCACCTTGCGTGCACTGATTGCCTCCCTCAGCTTATGTTGACGTTTTGGTTGTGCGGTTCCGAGAACGCCCATTATCGGTACCACTCGAAAAGTCTTCCCTGTAATCTTCGAGATTATTTGGCATCATCTCATGGTTCAAAGTCCACCTTTCCAGCTAATTTTGGTGATCTTCCCACGCCAGTATCTATCCCGTTAGGCAAAGCGAGCGTCTGTCGTATACAGCCGGTCCAGTTCCGAGCGGTGCTGTCCTTACTGGGCGGCTTACCGAAGCCTGTCAACATCTGGCTTGGGGTAAGAGCCGCCGATGTGCAGGAGGCGTGATGAGTTGGCCAGAATACCGAGGTCCGGTAGAGATTGCGCCGCCGCCGCGAGGATGGGCGGCAGGAAGCCCAGTGCAGCCAGCGATAGGCCGATGACGTTGTAGACTGCTGTGAAGCCGATGTTTAGCTTCACTACTCTCATCGTTCGGTGGGCTATACGGAACACCTCAGGCACTAGCATCCAATCCTCTCGCATCAACGCTATATGTGCAGCTTCGATCGCCACGTCGGTTCCGGCCGCTCCCATGGCGATGCCAATATTGGCCTGTGCCAACGCGGGTGCATCGTTCACTCCATCTCCTACCATTACGACGGTATGGCCCTTGGCCTGGTATTCCTTCACGACGGTAATCTTATCCTCAGGCAACAGATTGGCGCGAAACTTTATACCGAGACTTTCCGCAAGGGCGGCTGCCGTTCGTTCATTGTCCCCAGTAAGCAGTTCGATGGTCTTCACGCCAAGGGTGCGCAGTGCGGCAAGAGCGGTGGGGATCTCACGTCGCATGGTGTCGGCGGCAGCTAGGATACCAATCAGTTCGTTATCGCGATTGACGAACATTACTGTTTTGCCCTGCCTTTGAAGCTCGTCGACTACGGAAGCAGAGGACTCCTGTTTGACTGTACGGGAGCTTCTGACCATGATGGTGCTACCTCCTATCTGTGCCCGCACTCCCAACCCTGGCATGGCTTCGAAGTGTTCCGACTCGTAAAGAGGCAATTGGCGCTCTCTAGCTAAGGCACGCACTGCTTCTGCTAGAGGATGCTCGGAGTAGCGTTCAGCTGAAGCAGATAGGGACAGAAGCTCGGACTCGGCCTGGCCTCCATGGGGAATTACGTCTGTGATCCGTGGCTTACCCAAAGTTAGTGTTCCCGTTTTATCGATTAACAGCACGTCTGCTCGGGCGAGAGTCTCCAGGTACTTACCGCCCTTGATTAGAAGGCCGCGCTTGGCGCCTGCACCTACCGAGGCTAGCATCGCGATTGGTGTGGCGAGAGCCAAGGAACACGAACAAGCCACCACAAGAACAGCGGCGGTGGCTAGCGGATCTCGACGGATGAGTAAGGTGAGCGCAGCGATACCTGCCACAAACGGTAAGAAATAGGCCGAGAACTTATCGGCAATGCGCTGCACATCGGCCCGGTGTGCTTCGGCCTCTTCCAGCATCCTGACCACACGACCAAAAGTGGTGTCCGTACCTACATAGGTAGCGCGAATTCGCAGGCTGCCGAGACTCGCCAAGGTGGCAGCGAAAACTCTAGCGCCCGGGCCTGCCTCAACTGGCATGGATTCACCGGTGATGGCTGCTTGATCCACTGTTGCTTGCCCGCTAGTGACTTCTCCGTCCACTGGAATCTTCTCGCCAGGACGAACAATGACTGTGTCACCGACTTGCACCTCGCCAATCAGCACTTCCCGCTCCACGCCATCGCGTTCGACACGTGCTGTCTGAGGAGCCATGGCAGTGAGGTCTTTTACCGCACGGCGGGCGCGTTCCGTAGTGAAATTCTCAGCGTAATTGCCAACTCGCATGAAGAACACGACGACCGTTGCGGTGGCCCATTCACCGACGGCCAGAGCGGCGACAACGCCCAGGGTCATCAACGTGTGCGAGATGACCTGTCCCTTTAGGGTGGCACGAATAACGTTGCGAAACACGGGGTAGCCCCCAACCAAAACGATGGCTAGACCGGCAGGCCATGGCACCAGCTTGGTAACAGCTTCAAAGAGCCCCAGCCACTCTCCCACCACGACGACAAAAAGCACAGCGCTGAATACCACGCCGAACAGGACAAGGACACGGCGGGTGAAGTTGCCGAAAGGAGATGCGATGGTGTGGGACGCTGCCTCCGTGGGGACGAAGTACCCTGCGCCTTCCACAGCCTTACGAATGGCCGGAAGGTCTACCAGTACAGGGTCGAGTCGAATTACAGCCTTCTCCGAGGCAAGAAAGACGTTCACCGATTCGACGCCGGGCAGGGCGGCGATAGCGTGGTGGACGTGCTGGGTGCATTCAGCGCAGTCCATTCCATGGACGAGAACCTCGATGGTTTGTCGATTCGCCACGTTCAGACCTCCTCCGGAAGATCGTAGCGGGTGCATTCGTAAACACCCTTAGCCACATCCGCCAATAGTTCCTCGCTGAGGCGTAGAATCATGGCTATCCGCGCATCGCCTAATTGATAGCGCACGTAACGGCCCTGCGGTTCACAGATAACCAAGCCACATTCTCGGAGACAGCCGAGGTGGTTGGAGACGTTGGATTGACTAAGACCGGTCGCTGCCACGATTTCGCTGACAGTAATAGGGCCAGCGCGTAGCGACTCGACGATGGAAAGCCGCGAAGGATCGGAGAAGCCCCGAAACAGCTTGGCTTTCAGACTAGTGGCCTGAGCATGAGGGGTAATCAACATGGAAGAGCCTCAACAACAGTATAATATCAGTATATACTGATATTATACACCACGACCGAATAGTTTTCAACGTTGTCAGACATCAGTTTGGTTCCCATAACCCCCATTATCGGAATCCTCGGAGTAGTTATCCCTTTACAGTGTGCAATTTCCGGCTCCAAATAATGAGTCCCGGGTGCGGTTATCGGAAC
>JAUSEJ010001033.1 GCA_030650265.1 Dehalococcoidia bacterium
AACACAGCCCTATTGTTAATAGCTAAGCCGCTCTCAGTGCCTGCCGATGTGTTCAGCTCAATACAGCGTTGAGAGACCAAGGACACATTTCTTGCCAGGTCCCTGACACGAGCATAAACGATCTTGGGGCCATCGCCGACCGCGAGAAGCCAACTGGCAGTAGTTAAATAGCTCTGCCAGTCGCCCCGGTCGTCGCCATCATTGGAGAAGCTCAGCCCGATAACACCGCTCTGAGAGTCGGAGGCTGAGACTGTCAACGTGACATTCCGTGCCGCACTCGCGCCAGGGCTCCACCGTTGACGGCGAAGCCGTCTACAATCGGAGGTGTGGCATCGGTGATCATCGTAGCCCGTTCAACGGCTCGCAGAGTACCACTCGACCGGTTTTCTCCGCCGACGGCGTAAATGCAGGGGTCTACTGCAACTGCGCCAAAAAAGTACCGACTGGCAAGCATTGAAGGCATGACTGCCAGGGGCCAATTGACCCGTCGGAATTCATGGGTGCGCTATCAACTGTGTTTAGGATGTCGGGAGAACCTCCCGCCAAACCGCCGCCAAGCACAAACAAGGCGCCGCCAGCGTAAACGGCGGCAAAGGAGTTTCGCCCTGTGGGCATAGAGCCGATTATCTGCCATGAGCTGATGGAGCCGTCAGGATTGACGGAAGAGCGCTCGACTGTATCCGAAGTTACCGATGCGCTACCTTGCTTTACGTTGCCACCAAGCGCATAGAGATAGTTACCGGCTGTAAAAGTAGCAAATGCATAGCGACCAATTGTCATACTTGCTGCCGGTGTCCAGGCCCCCAGGGTGCGATCGGGGTTGATTCTGGCGCGTTCGACAGTTGACTCTCCTACGCCTGCGATCGAAGACGAAGGCCCCCAACCGCCAATGGCATACAGATAGTCGCCAATAACCACAGCGGCGAATCCCGATCGAGCTGTTGTCATGAAACTCAGAGACTGCCAGCTCCCAAGCGAGCCATCGCCATTTACCAGCGCCCTTTCTACACTACGGAGCGGAAAGCCAGATGAACCACACTAGAACATATAGGTAGTTACCTACGGCTACCGCTGCCGCCCCTGTCTCTCGGCGCTGCGCCATCGGCGTCACGTTCTGCCATGTTCCGATATCTCCTGACGGAAATATCGATGCTCTTTGAACCGCAATGGATCGAGATTGGCATGAAAATCTGTCATTACCGCAGCCGCCAGCTACTAACAGAACAGGTAGTTTCCCGCGCGAACAAGCGCAAAGCCCATGAGTTCGGATGGCAACGAGGCCGTGTTCTGCCATTGACCAATAACGGTGCTTGTAGCAGCCGTGTTTCGGCTGGAAAAGACAATGGAGAAAAAGGCGATGAGTAAAGTCAGTACGAGGGCCTTACTGAATCTCATTTCGACGCTCCTGCGCACTTAAGAGAAACAAAAAAAGGGCGCCCATCAATTGAGCGCCTCTCTACGGCTCCGCCACTATCCACCCCGCACACTGAGCCGCTTTGGGCTGACGTTGGGTTACGTAGAATTATTATGTCACCTGCATGCTTTATAGTCAACTCGATTGCTAGCCCAATCGTAGCCGCCAAGGCGCTTGACATATGAGACTTTAGCAGCTAAAGTCAGGGGAGACAGACGATTATCTTCGGTGGAGGTCCTATGAGCCGAAAGATTCTCCTGGCGATATTAGCCGGTTTCGCCCTGCTTGTAGCCGTCCTGGTAGTGTTTGTCTCCGTGACTTTCGCGCCGGAGATCATGGAACGAAACCCCTTTGGCATAAACAACGCCAACATTATTAAGAAGCAGGAGCAGGCGAATCTGGCCCGGAGGCTGGAAGAAGGGCGCATTCTGCAGCGAAACGGCGACTACGATCGCGCCATCGTCGCCTTCGCAGAGGTTGCCAACGCCAAACCGGATCTGGCCGATGTCAAAGAGGCGCAGTTTCGCCTCGGCGAAACCTATGACCTCAATCACAATTTCGCTCTGGCCGCTGCCACTTTCCAGCAATTCTACGACCTCTACGCCGACGACGGACGAAGAGACGGGGTTGAGTTCCGGCTGGGC
>JAUSEJ010001044.1 GCA_030650265.1 Dehalococcoidia bacterium
GTCAGTTGACCAGGTTGCGCGTCGGGGTAGTTCTGGCACAGATGATCAATTGGCTGGCGTCTGTCAGCGATCGTGCAATCCTGTAGGTAGCTTAGAACTAATAGAGATGCTACGGTGCTGCCTTAAAGTTGCCGCAACCGCGGGACGAAGATCATCACGGCGATAGAGAAGACGACCACTATCGCTCCACCGATCACCAGAGTGGAGGGTGCACCAATTCTGCTAGCCAGAAAGCCCGCCTGCAAGCTCCCGAGAGGCATCATGCCATTAAGCGCCAGCATATAGAAGCTCATCATGCGGCCGCGAAGCTCGTCGGGAACGATTATTTGGATGAGGGTATTGGTCATAGCAGCGTACATAGAGGAGGAGTAGCCAACGAGAATAAGGATGACCACCGAAGTCTGAAACCAGGGACTGAGGGCAAATAGAGTCAGCGAGATTCCGAAGACGATGGCCGCGGCGAGGAGCAGAAAGCCCTTTCGCCGGTAGTTGCCAAGGGCGGCCAGGGAAAGGGCGCCTAAGAGAGCGCCTGCCCCGGTCGCCGAGGTCAGAAGGCCAAGGCCAGGCGCGCCAACGTCGAGGATGTCCCTGGCGAAAATGGGCAGGAGTGTCTGGTACTGCCAGCCAAAGATCGCCGGAATCGCCTCCATGGCTATGAGGGCAAACATCGTCCTGTTGCCGGCGATATAGGCCAGTCCCTCCTTCATGTTCTGCCAGACGGTCGCGCCGGCATTGTCAGCCGGTACGCTCGTGGCGCTTATCATGAGGAGGGCGACGATGATGGCCGCATAGGTGAAGCCGGCAAAGTAGAAGCAGCCGGCAATGCCGAAGAAGACTATCAAGTTCCCGGCGATGGCCGGACCCACTATTCGGCTGGTTTGATTGGTTGCAGAACTGAGGGCGATGGCATTCATGAGGCTGTCTTTGTCAACTAGATCCGTCACGAAAACCTGGCGAGCGGGGCCGTAGAGAGACTGCATGGAGCCGTACACGAAGGCAAAGGCGAAGATGTGCCATACCTGAACGACGTTGGTGATGATGAGAGTGGCGAGGAGAAGCAGCGCCGCCATCGCTATCGACTGCGACGCCAGGAGCAGTTTCCGGCGATC
>JAUSEJ010000608.1 GCA_030650265.1 Dehalococcoidia bacterium
GGTTCAGACCGGTGAAGACGTTCACTACGACCCCCTACTGGCTCACCGTGAATTCCTCCGGGAGCTCGAGCACGCCGAGATCGGCAGACATTGTTACGAGGCGCCCCCCTTCAAGCTATCTAAAACACCGGCCGAGCTAACGAAGGCTGCTCCTTGCCTGGGAGAGGATACCGAGTATGTCTGCACTAAGATCCTGGGGATGTCGGACGATGAATTCGTCGAGCTAATGGCTGCGGGAGTTTTCGAGTAGCCGCTTATGGTATGATAGCACGATAGGAAGGCAAGCGAAACCATGGGTTGGCAGGAAGAGTACGCACGCAAGATGACGACCGCGGCAGAGGTCGCCAACCGGATTAAGTCCGGTGACAGGGTGAGCTTCACCTACGGCAGCGAAGCTCAGGACCTGGGGCTGGCACTAACCGCCAGACTTGGCGAGGTAGAAAACGTCACCGTCGTCGTGCCGACGCCCAGCCGGGATTTCGGCTGGTACGATCCCGGCTGGGGGAGTTCTTTCGATGTCAAGATAGGGTATGTTCCGCCCTTTGTTCGTGAATCTATGGCCGACAATCTGGTGGACTATGTTCCTGGCTCCTTGCTATGGCAGGCGGATGCCGATGTCCAGCCAATAGACGTGCTCTTTGTCGAGATATCGCCGCCCGACCACAACGGCTACTGCAGCTTCGGCGCTTCCGTTTGGGGGAAGAAGAGGCTGATGAAGTAGGCCAGATTCGTCGTTGGCGAAGTGAACGATAGGCTCATCCGCACCTACGGTGACAACTACGTCCACATCTCGGAGTTTGATTCGTTCGTTCCCCATACTCCCACTGGCTCTGCCCCGGGTGGAACCGACCTGCTAGGTCGTAGCGTCGAGGGTCCCGACCCGGTAGCTGCCGAGTTCGCCGAGCAGGTGGCAAAGCTGGTCAAGGATGGGGACACGTTGCAGGTCGGCGTGGGCAGCGCCTCGGAGGCGGTGGTACGAATGGGGGCGCTGAGTGGCAAAGTTGACCTGGGCTGGCATTCGGAGGTTACTCCCCGTGGGATAATCAAGCTAGTTCAGGAAGGAGTGATTACTGGGAAGCACAAAACCATTCACGCGGGGAAGGTAGTCGCCGCCGCCATTGGCAGCACGAAAGAGGACATGGACTACGTCAACATGAACCCCATGTTTGAGTTGTACGACGGCTCCTATATTATTGACCCGCGGGTGATCTCTGCTCACGACAACCTCATAGCGATAAACAGCGCTCTGGCCGTCGACCTCACCGGCCAGATCTCGGTCGAATCGGTCGGGTTCGGTATGGTAAGTGGCACAGGGGGACAACTGGCCTTCGCCGTGGGCGCCCAGCTTTCGAAGGGGGGCCGATATGTGGCGGTCTTGCCCTCAACGGCCAGAGGCGGAGCCCTGACTCGTATCGTCTCTGCCTTCGAGCCTGGGACCATCGTCTCCGTTCCCCGAACTCTGGCAGACCTGGTGGTAACGGAATACGGCATAGCGAGTCTGCGAGGCAGGAGTCAGCGAGAGCGGGCCAAAGCGCTTATCAGCATCGCTCATCCGGATTTCCGCCGGGAGCTAGAGAAGGACGCCCGGAAAGCCTTCTATCCATTGCAATGATGCAAAGATCACATAGAGGAGAGACAGTTGGCTAACATTGACACTGAAAACACAATTGGAATGTCCGAAGGGTTTATAACCGACGAGGCACTCGAGAAATGGAAAGAGAGGATAGGGCTTAAACTCAGGATTCCCAATCTTTTCAATAGGCTAGCTTGCCGTGATGCGATCAGGAAGTACGTGGATGGCATCGGCGACGTGAATCCCCTATTTCGCGACGAGGAATACGCCAAGTCTACCCGCTATAGCGGAGGCATC
>JAUSEJ010000609.1 GCA_030650265.1 Dehalococcoidia bacterium
ACAGGATTCTACCATGCGCGCATAAAATAAATCCGGCCCAGAGCCGGATGCAAACCACGAGTCCATCCTAGCACCGTGTAACACTAGTCCGTTCGGATTGCTATTTCTCCGTAGTCGGCATCGTCCTCGATGCCGACGGTCGGGGTCGAGGACGACCCCGACCGCGGAATCTAATGTCACATGATACTAGCGTGAAAGGATCGCATGATAAGGATTGACATCGACCCCAATATCATCTCCATCGGGCAGTTTACGCTGGCCTGGCAAGGCGTTTTCAGCGCGATTGGCATCATCGTCGGTATCTTATTGACCCTGGCGTTGCTGCGTGGAGGGAATATCAGTGATGACGACGTATACACGCTAGCTCTATGGGCGGTCGTTGGAGGAATTATCGGCGCCCGGCTGTTTCACGTGGTGGACGACTGGGGTTTCTATTCCAAGAACCCTGCACAGATCATCGCTATGAACGAGGGAGGATTATCCCTCTACGGCGCTATTGTGGTCGGCACGTTCTCAGTGTTGGTTGCGATGCTTGTAAAGCATGTGGCAGTGGGAAGGTTCCTGGATGCAGGGGCGCTGGGTCTGGTGTTGGGCCAGGCGGTTGGGCGAGCCGGCGATATCATAAGCGGAGCGCAGCACGGCCTTCCTACCGGATGGGCTATCGGGGTTCGGTATATTCACCCAAATACGTTGGGTGAGCCGGGAAAGGTTGTCCACCTGGCGGTCGGGTACGAGATGGTCTGGGACCTGATCATCCTGGCGGTTCTTCTTCTCCTGCGGAAGCGTCTGACCCGCGACGGAATGGTCTACGGACTTTATACCGCTCTCTATGGATTCGGGCGCTTCTTCATCTCGTTCACTCGAGCGGACTCCAGGACGAGCCTGGGGCTGAGCCAGGACCAGATCATCGCCCTCTTCCTGACGGCAGTCAGTGTGATCGCCCTCGCCTGGATGGGCGCCCGCTCGCCTCAAATGAAGGAGACGGTGGCGAAGGTAGAGGCGTAGGGAATGTCAGAGGCTGTCGCCGGCCTTCGCTTTGTGGAGTTCGC
>JAUSEJ010001048.1 GCA_030650265.1 Dehalococcoidia bacterium
AGGTGGCAGCGGATAGCCTGTAGTCGCGAAAAATCTGCCCTCCGTTTTACTTCGCATGGGTTATCGTCTCAAACATGACTCCAATAATGCTGGAGTACCTGAACCGTGCAAAGTCACCGACCTTTGGACCAAGCGCCACAATGATATGCGCACCCGTCAGTCGCAAAACAGAGTACTCGTTCTGCGCCATTACCGCGGCCTCGAGCGCGACCTTCTTCTTCTCGACGGGGTCCGTGATGGCTGGAACCTTATCGAGCAACTGATCGAGCTTGGGGTTCTTGGTTGTTCTGTTACCCTTTGTATAATACGCGTCCCGCATTTTCTCAAAATGGCGTGCCGGCGAGCCTAGATTGATGTAGATGCTGGGCCAGACTTCAGGCAACTGGGTGGGATTGAACTTGGGGAAAAAGGCGCCATAATCCATGGGAATTATCTCCGCAATGACCCCTATTTTCCGCCAGTAGCCAGATACCGCCTGGTCGATCGTGCTTATGACGCCACCTCCCCCAATATCGTAGATTCTTGTTTTGAAGCCGTTGGGGAGTCCCGCCTCGGCCAGAAGCCTCTTCGCCCCCTCAGGGTCGTAGGGGTCCGGCTTCAGCATGTTGGCATCCCAGAAATAGGCGGTTGGGTCCGCCGCCCAAAGGGCGTATGGCTCACCATAGCCGCCCAGTATCTTGTCGGCGATCTCTTTATTGTTAAGGGACAGTTGCAGGGATTTACGCACCCGAACGTCGCCAATCTCGTACTTGTCAGGGTGATCCTTGTCATAGAACGGGAAACCGAAAAACTGACCCCCTCCGTCCCAACTCAATACACGATTGCCCGCTGCCTTGAGCCCGGGGACCGAGTCAGGCCCAACCTGAGCAATATCCAATTCTCCGGTCTTAAGCATGGCAACCTTGGTTGCATCCTGTGTGATGTGGAGGAGTGTAAGATTCTTGAACTTTGGCGCCGCTCGCCAGTGATTCTCCACCGCCTCGATCTCCAGACGGTCGCCGGGAATGAATCGCACGACCTTCCACGGGCCGCTGCCTACAAGATGGGTTCTGAAGTAATCTACGCCCTTTTCCTCAATGTACTTCTTGGGCACCACTGCTGCCATACCAGCATCGTAACCTTTCAGCAACTCGAATTGCGGCGACTTCATGCGAAGGGCCACGGTGTATTGATCTTTGAGATCTACACCAGCTACTGCATCACGCCACGCATTGGCATCCGGCACGATGCTCGCTGGGGCCATCATCCTCTCGATGCTGAACTTGACGTCCTCCCCAGTGAGGTCACTGCCATCGTGGAATTTTGCCCCTTTCCTGATATAGAAAGTATGTGTCTTGCCGTCGGGAGAGATCTCCCACCGCTCCGCTATTCCTGGCTTCAGCTCATTCTTGCTGTCGACAAAGATGAGCGCGTCAAAGATCGCGACGGATGTGAAGAAAAACGCGGTCGCAGTGGCGATCTGGGGGTCGATATTGGTTCCGCCCAGGTCCATCCCGATGGTAAGACTCCCGTAGGGCTTGGTGTCCGTTACCGGACCGACTTCTGAATCTGGGCCACTCGAGTTTCTCGAGCAAGAGGTTATGAGCAAGGCGCCAACCACCAAGACAGCCACTGCCAAACTACCAGTTCTTGAACCCATTGTCGTCATACCCCCTTTTGGATGTTTTCTTACCTGTGCTGAGTGCCGTTCCACTTAGCCTTTACTCCTGTCGCCCGCCACTTCCTCGCGTGGGTCATCGTCTCAAACTGAGTTACTGACGTTCGAGTTGGATGTCGAAGCTATTGAACTGTCGTTGCCCGTGGGTTCACCGATTTGACAAAGTCAGCCAACCAAGTTGCTTCGGCAGGCAGTGCATCGGCAGCCCAGCTTGGGACATCTCCCGCCCGTTCCAATATCCCTATCTCACCAGCATAGGTAGTAGAGAGGCAATCCATGGGACAATACATCAGCTTATTCATCCTGTCGTACATGCCGTATTCCGTACAAGCCTGATGGTGGGCCAGACCGATGTCCAGAACGTAATCCGTAGGCGGCAGCTTCTCTCGATTAGCCTTGATGTCCCCGAACACAGATCCCGCACCCAGACGAAAGCTGGTCCACATGGGAAAGGCTCCGTGTTGAATCAGCCAGCGAATCCCATCGATCTGGGAATCCCTGGCCTCCTGCCAGGTCTTGTGCCCATTTTCGGGCATAAGAGTAGCGCCCGGTGGCAGATTGGTTCCCGTGTGACCCCAGCCAAAAACCTCCACCGCTTCCTGATATGCCTCGAGATAGCGCTCCCGGCCTCGATGTTTGGCCTTTCCCGGACAAACCACTGGGAACAATTGAGGGTCCCACACTTCCATGTTCATCGTGACACAGGAAACTCCCGCATCCTTTAGCCTCAGCATATTCGCCCTCGACATAGGCTGGGTGGTAAGGGTGATGTTTGGCAGGTAAGGAGTCGCCTTTGCCAGCCTTACGATGAACTGCAAATGCGTGTTCACCTCGAGGTCGCTGTTTGTGATGGCACCCATGACAAGGCGACCCTCGATGAATCTAACGTTGGCCGCCCGCAGTTTATAGGCCTCAAGGGTTTCGTCTGCTAGGATCGTTGTCGGGACCTCGAGACCAATGGCGCGAGAATCTTGAAATGTTGCATTGTAATTGCAGAATCTGCACTGCTCCCCAGTGTTGAAGTACTCGCAATGTCGAACAGGAGCTATCCTGAAGCATTGGCGAAGGCTGCCGACAAGGTTCGATATTGGTGTCCCCCTGCTCGTTCTGGGCTCCTCCGTTGCCTGTCTCTTGGGATGGATGAAGTAGATGTCCTCAACTTCCTCTTGCCCTTGAAACAAGGCAAATTTGCCTTCAGACAGCTCTTTGACCTGATAATCGCTGGTAGAATCCAGCTCAATTTTGACGCCCAGGCCATTCTTCATCAGAAACGCGGCTGGCGGTCGCTTGAATAGTCCATTATTCACCCTGTCCGGCCTCTTCTCTATCATTTCCTTCAGGGTCGTACCGTCATGGTAGTAATAACCTGCGGCTCGTTCCCAATCGCTAACCTTTTCGAGACCCTCGTTTTCCTTCAGCCCATGGGACAGGACTTCCCATTTGACGATGAC
>JAUSEJ010001062.1 GCA_030650265.1 Dehalococcoidia bacterium
CATCGCCATACCCCTCGTCGGCGCTCACCTGTTCATGGTAGTCAAGCAGGGCATTTCCGGCCCTTCAAAGAAGAAGTAAGAGGGAGAGCTTACCATGCAATCATACGATCCGTTTCGAAGGCGAGAGACCAAGCCGGTAACAAAAAAGGAGGAATACGAGAAGGAGTACTTAGACTCAAAGGCTCACGGTAAGTCCTTCTTTCCCGATATCATATTCAAGGACACCGTTGCCGTGCTGCTGGTCTTCCTCGTCATTCTTGGCCTGGCGATATTCCGGGGAGCGCCATTGGAGGCACAGGCCGACCCGACCAACACAGCTTACGCCCCCAGGCCGGAATGGTACTTCTTGTTCCTGTTCGAGGCGCTAAAGTACTTCCCTGGATCCGTGGAGTGGGTGGCAGCCCTTGGGCTTCCTCTGGCCGGGATTGGGGTGTTGGTGCTGTTACCGTTCATCGACCGCAGCCGCTGGCGTCATCCTGCCAATAGGCCTATTGTAGTAACTATAGGTCTGTTGGTGGTTGCCGGTATGGCATATTTGACTTACGCCTCGGCGACGGCTCCCACGGTCGCCGGCGCCGCCAGTGGGGATGCCGGCGGAAACTTACTTGCCATCCAGAGATCAGGCCGGCAGGTCTTTCAGGATCGTCGCTGCTCCGTGTGCCATACAATAGCAGGAATAGGCGGCAAGATCGGGCCCGACCTGACCACGGCTGGCAGGAGGCTCGACGCCTCGGCCTTCATTCAACATATAAAGCAGCCGAAGCAAACCAACTCTTCGGTGGTCATGCCTGACTTCAACCTATCTGACCCCGAGCTTTTGGAGCTAGTCTCCTATCTTCTGACGTTGCAAAAGTCGCCGCCGCCAATGACACTCGCTCAGGCGGGCAAGGCTACGTTCAACGTGTTCTGCAATAGCTGTCATCCCGGGGCCAATGCCGGCTCCGGGCCAAAGGTCTCGGGCGGAGATTTCCAGCACAAGTATCCTACCGATGCTGCTATCACCAAGATAGTGAGGGGTGGTCAGGCGGGTGGTATGCCATCCTTCAGCAATACGGCTCTCGCCGACGAGCAACTTTCTGCTATAGTCGCTTACCTACGTACACTAAAGTAGGAGATGTAGTAAATGAATCCACTGCGAGCCACAGGTGTCAAAGAGGGTCTGATAATCCGGGTATCGATGGTTGTTGGCGCCGTTTTCGTATTCTACGCCTATAACTTGGGAATTGGGGCACGTCCCGAGGAGATGCGGGTTTGGGGTAACACGGAGGCAGCCGTCGTGGCGACCTCGCCAGGTTCCTCTTCGTCTGGAACGGCAATTCTGGCTTCCCCAACGGTCGCACCGACAAGGGCCGCTATCGCGACGGTAGCTGCTCCGACGGCCGCTGCCCCAACGGTGGCCGCCTCGACGGCAGTAGCCCCGACAGTTGTTCCGCCGACAGCCGTAGCTCCGACGGCACCGGCCCAGACGGCAGTTGCTCCAACGGTTGTACCTCCGACGGCTGTACCGCCGACAGTTGCGGCCAGTTCTTCGGCGTCCTTGGGAAAGGCTGTTTTCGACAAGGGTTGCACGGGCTGCCATCCGGGAGGCAACAAGGGAGTGGGTCCGGCTATCAACACCGCCGACTTTAAGCAGCGTTACCCGCAAGACTCTGACATTGAGAATGTAATCAGGAAGGGCAAGGGGACTATGATGCCCGCCTTTAGCGCCGCTCAGGTGAGCGACAACGATCTCAAGAATCTTGTAAGCTTCATAAAGAGTCTCGTTCCGTAGTACAACTCATTCATTTTGAGAACAGGAAGGGCACAAAGTCAATATGGCGTCGAAACTCGGAGCAAAATATGGCTTTTATGCCCATCTTTTCTCAGATCATTGTTTGTTTGTCCTATCCCGTATCTTTTCTGACGGTGTCAAACGGCGCCGTTGGAGAATGCGCTTTCCTTGACATGATATCAGTGGCGGGTATAATCGCGCCAATACCCGGTTGAATGAATTGCTGATTCGATTGGATGGTTACTGGTATGTTCAGGCCAACTTTGGAGAACAAAATACTCGGGTTGGTGATTGCCGCCGTCGGAATCTGTCTCACGCTGTTCGTGTTTCTGGATATTCAGGATCAAACGAGAGTCTTGCTTGAGCAGGACGACGCCGAAGTCAACGTCCTTGCCTCTGCCGTAGTCACGAGCATTCAGAACATCATGCTTTCTGGCAAAGGGGATTTCGCCTACCAGCTCGTCGAAAACATGAGAAAAATCAGCAAGATTGAGCGCCTGCACGTCTTCAATACGCAGGGAAACGAGGTCTTTGTAAATCAGCCGAGCAACACTCCGAACGTGGAGGAGAAGTTCCTGATACTCGAAGTTGTGAGGTCGGGGTTGCCCTACCAGTACCACAAGACGATTGGCGGCAAGGACTACCTCACCCAGCTCAAACCATTGCCTAATGATGCTCCCTGCCAGCAATGCCACGGCCACAACGAGGAGATCAGGGGCGTCGTATCGGTTTCTACCTCGATGGAGCAGGTAGAGGAACAAATAAGGCATACCCAGGTTCGTATGCTGATCGCTACTCTTCTGGCATTTGCGGCTATTACGATTGCGGTCCGCATTCTGATTCGGATGACAGTAGTCAATCCCTTGGGCACGGTCGTCGCGGCCATGAAGGAGGTCGCTCTGGGCAATCTGACCAAGACGGTGAGGCGCGATTCCAAGGACGAAATCGGCGACTTGGTAGACAACTTCAATGTTATGACCCAGCACCTGAGGGAGTCCAGAGGAAGCTTGCAGCGATCCAATGAGGATCTTGCGGCCAATAGCCAGGAGCTATTGCAAGTTAACCATGAGTTGCAGTTGCGATTGGAGGAGGTTTCCGCTTTGAGCACAGTCGCCTCTGCCATATCCCATTCATTCGATCTTACGTCGACTCTGGATTCCGCTCTTACGAAGATACTCGATATCCTACAGGCGGAGGAAGGAAGCATCTATCTTCTGGATGAGGAAAAAGGCGATCTTCTCCTGCAGGTTTCGCGTACAGCGCAAGGCGGTCGGGCCGATGGACCCGGCAGCAAGTTGTTGACCGCACTCATCAAGCAGAAGACAGAGCTTTTTGAACCTAGCGTCATCGATATCGAGGACACCAGCGGCGACGACGGGATTCCCGTGCCTTTGAGCGCGGCGATGGTTCCTCTGCAGTCCAAGGAGCGACTCTTGGGGATAATGAGTGTGCTGGCAAAACAGGAAAATCCTATTTCAACGGACAAGGCCAGACTTCTCATGGCGATCGGCAACCAACTGGGGGTAGCCATCGAAAACGCAAGGCTCTTGCATGAGGCGAGCGAAGTCAAGGTTCTGCGCGAGTTGGACGGGCTGAAGTCCGAATTCGTGGCCCGGGCATCCCACGAGTTACGGACGCCGGTGACCTCAATCAGAGGATATGCGGAAACTCTCCTGCGCGATGATATCAAGTTAACCCCCGAGCTCAGGCATGAGTTCATCGACGGCATAAGCCGTACTAGCGATCGTTTGGCAAGGCTGATTGAAGACCTACTCAACTTATCCAAAATGGAAGCCGGGCGGATGGAATTCGATATCGAACCATTTTCACTAATGCCCTTGTTGCGTGACGTGGTCCAGCGGTTTCGCCCGCAGAATCCCCGACATTCTTTCATTATTACTTTGGCGAAGGGTTTCCCCCGCGTTCTGGCGGACCGGGAGCGATTGGATAATGTGCTTACTAATCTGATCTCCAATGCGGTGGCCTACTCGCCTTCGGGCGGCGATATCCGAATTGAAGGTCATGCGGAAAACCACGAGGCCATTATCACCGTAAGCGATCAGGGGGTGGGAATTCCGCCAGAGGAAATCCAACACGTGTTTCAAAGGTACTACCGGGTGGATAACATAGCGACGCGACCGGTCGGTGGCACCGGCCTTGGGCTCCATATCTGTAAGTCCT
>JAUSEJ010001064.1 GCA_030650265.1 Dehalococcoidia bacterium
GGGAAGTCAACCCGGCCGAGAGCCTCGGCTGTAGCATATCACTCGCCTGGGCTGGAGGGATTCTTCTGGTCCTCTTCATCCTGTGGAGCGTTTTCGCCGGCATCTATACCGATTGGGCCTGGTTCGATAGCCTAGGCTTCCTCAGTGTTTATAGGTCCATTCTTATAACTCAAGTCTATATTTTTCTAGCGGCTGCCGCCGGCTTCTCCGTCGTAATGATCGCCAATGTCTTTCTGGCGAGAAAGCTATCGTCAAGGGGCGAACTTTGGTTTGTTCCCAGTCAGGAGTTAGTGATCGGTGACAAATGGATTGCGCTTCTCCTGATCGGAGGCTCGATCATCCTCGGCATCATTCTCGGGGCAAGCGCCGCAGGGAATTGGGAGGGCATCCTCCTCTATCAAAATGCGACGTTATTTGGCGCCACCGATCCCCTTTTCGGCAAGGACGTCAGTTTCTTCGTCTTCACCTTGCCCTTCTACCGTTTCTTGCAGTCATGGCTCCTCGTTGCCGTCGTGCTTGTTCTAGCAGGAACGGCCCTGACTTATGGCTTCAACTTCAACCGCCTTACTTTCGAGTTCCGGTTGACATCAGCCATCAAAGGGCATCTATCGGCCCTCGGCGCGGTCTTCTTTCTGCTGTTGGCCTGGAGTTACTGGTTGGACATCTATGAACTCGTCTACTCCACACGGGGAGCGGTTTTTGGTGCTGGCTATACAGACGTGTTTGCCCAATGGGGGGCTCTCCAGTTGTTAGAAGTTCTGGCAGTGATAGGCGCCGTCATGCTTCTCGTGAACGTGTTCCTGCGGGGCGTCTTGCTTCCGGTGGTCAGTGTCGGGTTTGTGATAGTCGCCGGCATTTTGGCCGGGGGTATTTGGCCCGCGTATGTGCAGCAGTTTCAGGTTGCACCTAGTGAACTGGCAAAGGAAAAACCCTATATTGAGAACAACATCAAAATGACCAGGCAGGCATACGGTCTTGCAGATGCAGTAGAGAAGCCTTTCTCTGCCGAGGATAACCTCACCGTCGATGCTTTGAAACGGAATGGAGAGACCACCAACAACTTGCGCCTCTGGGATTACTTGCCACTGAAAGATACTTACAACCAGATTCAGACCATCCGGCTTTACTACGATTTCAATGATGTCGACATCGATCGTTATCAAATCGACGGCCAGCTCCGCCAGGTCATGATTAGCGCCAGGGAGCTGTCTCCCGAGAAGCTGGCGGCCGAGGCCCAAACATGGGTAAACCAGCGTCTCCAATTCACCCATGGCTATGGCGTGGCGGTTAGCCCGGTAAACGAAGTTACGCCAGAAGGCCTTCCCGTGATGTTTGCCAAGGATGTCCCACCTGTCGGTCAGATAAAGATCTCCAGACCAGAGATCTATTTCGGCGAAAAGACCAACAACTACGTGATAGTGAACACAAGTGAGAAGGAATTCGACTATCCGAAGGGCGATGAAAACGTCTACACGAACTATACTGGCAAGGATGGAGTGCTGCTGAACTCTGCGCTCCGCAAGATAGCTTTTTCCTGGACCTTGAACGACGGGAACATCATTCTCACCAACTACCTAACGGAGAACAGCCGCATTCTCCTTCGACGCAACATCCGCGAGAGGTTGCAGACCATCGCTCCTTCTATTCTTTTTGACAGTGACCCGTACATCGTGATCGCCGACGGACGCCTCGTATGGATGATCGACGGGTACACCCATACTGATCGATATCCCTATTCCCAGCCATATCGAGGCTCACTCAACTACATCCGGAATAGCGTCAAAGCGACAATAGATGCCTACGACGGATCGATGAAGTTCTACGTTGCCGACCCATCTGACCCGATAATAAGGACCTACATGGCCATTTTCCCCGCACTGTTCAGCCCCCTCGAGGACATGCCCGCTTCACTGCGCGGACACTTACGTTATCCCGAGGGCCTTTTCAGCGTGCAGGCTGAGATGTACAGAACTTACCATATGCAAGATCCGCAGGTCTTCTACAATCGCGAAGATCTTTGGAGCATTCCCGTCTCCGGTGCGGCGAAGCCCTTCGAACCCTACTACATTATTATGAGACTTCCGGGCGAGGCCAAGGCAGAGTTTATGCTGATCGTGCCCTACGCGCCGTCAAACAAGGATAATATGATTACCTGGCTGGCCGCACGGTCGGACGGGCCGAATTATGGAAAACTGCTGGCTTACCGCTTTCCTAAAGATAAGCTAGTCTACGGCCCCAACCAGATTGAGGCAAGAATCAACCAGGACCCGACGATTTCGCAGCAGTTGACGTTGTGGAACCAGATGGGATCGCGAGTGATAAGGGGTAATCTGCTGATCGTGCCTATTGAGGATTCACTTCTTTACGTCGAGCCAATCTATCTACAGGCCGAGACCAGCCACCTGCCCGAACTAAAGCGGGTGATCGTGGCCAGCGGTCCCCGCATTGCCATGGAGCCCACTCTGGCGGAGAGCCTGAACAAAGTCTTCATTGGATTCTCCAATCCGGCCGTGATAACGATGACCACTCCTTTGTCCGTCACTGTTTCCGGCGACGTAGCTGCCCTTGTTCGTTCGGCTCAGGACCATTACAACAAAGCAAATGAAGCCCAACGCGCCGGCGACTGGGCCAAGTATGGTGAAGAACTAAACGCCCTCGCCGCCGATCTCAAGCGATTAAACGACCTGACCGGTGCACCGAAGACGCCGTAGCAAGGTGAAGAATGATGAATGATGAATGATCAATTATCCGGGCCAATTCAGCCCTTGGAGGACAGTCGTGACTAACTGGCAGGAGATCGAAAAGAAATACCACATGCAGCTTTTTCGGCGCACGCCGATAACTCTCGTGCGCGGCGAGGGAGCGCGAGTGTGGGACGATCAGGGTAAGGAGTACCTGGACTTTGTGGCTGGCATTGCTTCCGTGAGCCTCGGGCACGCCCATCCGATTCTGGTTGAGGCCGTTAGCCATCAAATCAGAACACTGGCGCATGTGTCCAATTTGTACTACACCATTCCCCAGCTTCAGCTTGCTCAGTTGCTGGTCGAGAATTCCTGCATGGACAGAGTCTTCTTTTGTAACAGCGGCGCCGAAGCGAACGAAGGGGCGGTGAAGCTTGCGCGCAAGTACGGCAAGGTTCACCTGGGGGGCGCCTACGAGGTCATTACGACCTTGCACTCCTTTCATGGTCGCACGCTTGCCATGCTAGCTGCTACAGGTAAGCCGGAGGGCTGGGTACCTTTTAGCCCCGTGCCGGCGGGCTTCACAGTGGTGGAATTCGACGACATTGAGGCCCTGAAGAAAGCCACGACCGGGAAGACCTGTGCGGTGCTGATCGAGCCGATTCAGGGCGAGGGCGGCGTGAACATTCCGAACCCCGAATACCTACCGGCTCTGCGTCGCTGGTGCGACGAGAAGGGCATTCTGCTCATTTACGACGAGATTCAGACAGGAGTTGGCAGGACCGGTAGCCTATTTGGCTATGAACAGGTCGGCGCTGAGCCTGACATCATGACCCTTGCCAAAGGAATAGCGGGGGGCGTACCTCTGGGGGCTTTTCTCGCCAAGGAGAGGGCCTGCGCCTTCGATCTGGGCGACCATGGCTCGACTTTCGGCGGCAATCCGCTCGCGACGGCCGCTGGCTACGCCGTCGTCAAATACATAATCGACAACGACCTTTCCGGCCATGCCATTAAGATGGGCGAATACCTGATGGCCAGACTTAATGTGTTGCGTTCTCGTTTCGAGACAATTGTCGACGTGCGCGGCCGGGGTTTGCTTGTGGGACTTCAATTCAGCAGCGATATGTCGGCGGAGATCGTCCGGCGCTGTGTTGAAAACGGTCTCCTTCTCAATCCAGTAAGACCTAATACCATCCGCTTCATTCCTCCTCTCATCATCACAGAAGCGGAGGTTGACACTGCTGTCGCTATCCTCGCAAAGGCGCTTGAGGCGTACGCATAGATGTACTATATTAGGCCGCATACGCGGCAGATTTAGGGGGCTTTTCTATGACCCAAAGAGACAAAGTTGTGCTCGCCTACAGCGGCGGTCTGGATACTTCGGTAGCCATCAAGTGGATCGCCGAGAACTACGACCTTGACGTTATTGCCCTGACAATAGACGTCGGCAACCAGCGGGATCTGGCGATGATCCGCGAAAAGGCCTTGAAGACTGGAGCCGTCAAGGCGATCGTCCTCGACGCTAGAGAACTGTTCGTTAACTACTTCATTTTCCCTGCTCTGCAAGCCGATGCGATGTATGAGGGCGAATATCCTTTGGCCACGGCCCTGTCCCGACCGCTGATCGCGAAGCTCATGGTCGACGTCGCCCGTGAGGAAGGGGCAAGCGCCGTTGCTCACGGCTGCACCGGCAAGGGTAACGATCAGGTTCGTCTCGACGTTGGCGTGGCTGCCCTCGGGCCTGACCTCAAGATCATCGCTCCGGTGAGGGAATGGAAGATGAGTCGAGAAGATGAAATCGAGTACGCCGAGAAACACGGCATTCCTGTTCCCACCACCATTGCCAGCCCGTACTCGACTGACGAGAACCTGTGGGGACGCAGCGTCGAATGCGGTGTCCTGGAAGACCCGTGGGCGGAACCCCCTGAGGAGGTCTATAAATGGACCAGGGCGCCTAAGGATTGTCCTTCCACTCCGGCTTATCTGGAGGTCGAGTTCGAAAAGGGCCTCCCGGTCGCTCTCGACGGCGAACGTCTCGACGGCTTCAGCCTCATTTCCAGGGTCAACGACATCGCCTGCGCCAATGGCGTCGGTCGCATCGATCATATAGAGAACCGGCTGGTCGGGATAAAGTCACGTGAGATCTATGAATGTCCGGCGGCAATGGTATTGCTCAAGGCCCACAAGGCGCTGGAAGACATGACCCTCAGCAAGGACCAGTCCCGCTTCAAGCAGATGGTCGTGCAGCAATACGCCGACCTCATCTACAACGGACTCTGGTTCAGCGCCTTGCATCAGGACCTGGCCGTTTACGTCCAGAGCACGCAACGGTTTGTGACCGGCGTGATCCGGCTGAGACTGCTCAAGGGCGAGTGTGCCGTAGTCGGTCGCAAATCGCCGTACTCCCTTTACAGTCATGCCCTGGCAACCTACGACAAGGCGGACCAGTTTGACCATTCGGCGTCAGTCGGATTCATCCATCTTTGGGGACTGCCGCTCAAGACACAGGCCCAGGCCCAGTTGTTGGTTCAGCCCGGCGAGCAGATGAACATACTTCCGCCCAAGGTGAAGTTAACAGAAGAATAGGTTTAGACTATCTTGGAAGATGCGGTAGTAAGCGACAGCTCGAAAGGCAAAATGGCAAAGACGACAAAACTCTGGGGCGGAAGATTCGACAAGACTACGGACGAGCTGGTGGAGGGGTTCAGCGCCTCCATCCATTTTGATAAGCGCCTATACCGGCAAGACATAACGGGAAGCATCGCCCACTGTCGGATGCTTGCCAAACAGGGCATCATCGAAGTGAGCGAGTGTCTCCAGATCGTCGCCGGCCTTGAGGCTATCCTGTTGGAAATCGAAACGGGGATCTTCGAGTTCAAGGTGGAGTATGAGGATATCCACATGAACATCGAGGCGGCTTTGCGGGAGAGGATTGGCCCCGTCGCCGGAAAGCTGCATACCGCCCGCTCGCGTAACGATCAGGTCGCCCTGGACATGCGGATGTACGTCAAGGAAGCGATTGAAGTTACCGTGGCGAGGCTACGGACCTTTCAAACCACCATGCTTCGTCTAGCCGAGCGGTACGTCGATGTCGTAATGCCTGGCTATACACACCTGCAAAGGGCCCAACCTGTGCTGCTTGCTCACCATCTTCTCGCCTATTTCGAGATGCTCCAGCGAGATATACAGCGCTTCCACGATTGCTACCGGCGAACGGATGTCATGCCGCTGGGAAGCGGCGCCCTGGCAGGAGTTACCGTTCCTATCGATAGGGCCTATCTGGCGAGTGAATTGGGGTTCGCGGCGATCAGCCGGAACAGCATGGACGCCGTAGCCGACCGGGACTTCGTCGTCGAATTCATCTCGGCCAGCAGCATCGCCATGATGCACCTTTCCCGGCTGGCAGAGGAAGTAGTACTTTGGTCTAGCGCCGAATTCAACTTCGTCGAGCTTGACGACGCCTATTCCACGGGAAGCAGCATTATGCCTCAGAAAAAGAACCCGGACGTGGCCGAGTTGGTGAGAGGGAAGACCGGCCGGGTATACGGCCATCTCATTGCCATCCTCTCCACACTTAAGAATCTTCCTCTGGCCTACAACAAGGACATGCAGGAGGATAAGGAGGGCCTCTTCGATACAATCGATACCCTTCAGGTCAGTCTCGAAGTTTTTTGCGGCATGCTGTCGACGATGAAAGTGAACCGCGTCTTGATGGAAAGCGTAGCGGCAGGCAGTTACGTTCTTGCAACCGACGTGGCCGATTACCTCGCTCGCAAGGGCGTGCCATTCCGCGAGGCGCACGCAATCGTTGGCCGTCTCGTCCGGCTCGGCATCGATCAGGGCAAACAACTGTCAGAGTTATCCATGTCCGACTACAAGAAATCGTCGCCTTTGTTTGGCGAAGACATCTTCGAAATTACTATCCATTCTTCTGTCGCGGCCCGGGACGTGCCGGGTGGAACGGCGCCGAAACAGGTTAGAGCGGCCCTAAAGGAAGCGACAAGAATAGTGAGCGAGGGATTATGATCAAGATTTCGCCGTCCATTCTCTCCGCCGATTTCTGTCGTCTTGGCGAGCAGATCGTCGAGGCGGAGCGGGCCGGGGCTGACTACATCCACATCGACGTGATGGACGGGCACTTCGTATCCAATATCACTATCGGTCCGCCGGTTGTACAGGCCATCCGCGCCGTAACCTCTTTGCCGCTCGACGTGCACCTCATGATCGAGAATCCGGACCGTTATGTAAAGCAATTTGTCGACGCTGGCGCCGACATTTTGACCGTTCACGTAGAAGCTTGCGATCATCTTCACGGCGTGGTCCACAACATCAAGAAACTGGGAATCAAAGTGGGCGTCTCCCTCAACCCGGCCACCTCACTGGCCTCTATCGAGGAGATTCTTCCCGATTTAGACCTGGTGCTCGTAATGACCGTGAACCCCGGCTTCGGCGGCCAATCCTTTATTGCAAGCGTAGTAGGCAAGATCGCTCGCTTGCGGCAAATGCTGGACGAGAGAGGGTTGGCGGCTGAGTTAGAGATTGACGGCGGGGTAGGCGATCAAACAGCACCGCTTGTGGTGAAAGCGGGCGCCAATGTGCTGGTCGCGGGCTCTGCTGTCTTCAACAAGAAAGAGAGCGTCGCCTCGGCCATCGCCAGGATAAGGGCAAGTGTCGAGGGGCTCTAAGACGAGTCAAGACCTGGGGGGCCAGGCGCAAGGCCTAGC
>JAUSEJ010001066.1 GCA_030650265.1 Dehalococcoidia bacterium
CGGACCGGGCTCACGAAGTCCCATGACGCCGAACGATGGTCCGCCCTTACGCCATGCATCCCACAAGCGTCCCCGCTCGCTCGACGCTTGCGAGGATAACACATGATGCATCCTACCTCAACTACATACTAACAACGGATATTCAACGGATAAACGGATGAAGACAGACTGAACATCCGTTTATCCGTTGCCCAAATCGGTGACGCTGTGCCCGTGTAATTCGTTGAGCTTCATTTATCCTCAGGCTCACCGTCCTGGCTGGTAGATCAGGTCGAAGGTGCCACCATCGGAAAAATGCGTCTTCTGAGCCTTTTGCCAGTCACCGAAATCGTCGATGGTGAACAGGCTCAGCTTGGGAAACTGAACACCATACCGGGCGGCAACGACGGCCTGGCGAGGGCGGTAGTAGTGTTTGGCGGCAATCTGCTGGCCTTCCTCGGAATATAGGTACTCGAGATACGCCTGGGCGACGGCCCTGGTGCCCCGCTTGTCTGCCGTTTTGTCGACGAGGGTTACCGGCGGCTCGGCAAGGATACTGATCGATGGCACGACGATCTCGAACTTGTCCTTTCCCAACTCGTTGACTGCGAGAAATGCCTCGTTTTCCCACGAAATCAAGACGTCGCCGATTCCGCGCTCGACGAAAGTGGTAGTTGAGCCACGCGCGCCAGAGTCAAGCACTGGCACATTCTTATAGAGGCGGGCCACGAATTCCTTGGCCTTGGCCTCGTCGTTCCCCGAGCGCTTGAGTTCATAACCCCAGGCCGCTAAGTAGTTCCAGCGAGCGCCACCAGAGGTCTTGGGGTTGGGAGTAATCACGGACACGCCTGGCTTGACCAGGTCAGCCCAATCCTTGATGCCCTTGGGGTTTCCCTTACGTACCAGAAACACGATCGTCGAGTAGTACGGCGAGCTGTTATTGGGCAGACGCGTTTGCCAGCCAGCGGCGATCAGTCCAGTCGCCTGAATCGCGTCGATGTCATATCCCAGCGCCAGGGTCACGATGTCGCCCGCCAGTCCGTCGATTACCGAGCGAGCCTGCGTTCCGGATCCCCCGTGGGACTGTTTAATGGTGACGGTTTGGCCGGTCTTGTCCTTCCAGTATTTGGCGAATGCGGGGTTGAATTCCTGGTAAAGCTCGCGGGTGGGATCGTAGGAGACGTTGAGGATCTCCACCGGCTTGCTTAAAGCTGACGGGGCGCCGGAAGTATCGCTGGTGCTGTCACCGCAGGCGACAAGGCCTAACATTACAATTCCTACTAGCGACAGGCACCATTGTCTTGTGATCATCCTCTATGTGTCGGCTTTTTATTGCTTGAATACCCACCGCGTAGCATGTTTATCCGCCCTTACGGATGAGGAGCAAATAAGCGCTGTCTTCAAGGGCCTGGACCTTGATAATTCTATGCCCCTCCTCTTTCAGGCTGCGAGGGACGTTGCGTATGGGGTCGCCATCGTCGAGTACCAATTCGAGGATCTGCCCATCCTCCATCTCCTCCAGTTTCAACTTGGCTTCGACGAAGTTCAGGGGACAGATGACCCCGCGCAGGTCCATCTTCTCGTCCGGCTTCGTATCACTCATAGAAGTTACCACCTGATCTGTATTTCCTCCTGTCCTCGGGCTTGTCGATTGCCTCTAGCCCCAACGGCCTGACCACTTCGTCGACATATTTGTTCAGGCCCACCCGCCCGATGGTGGCGCCGATTCGTTCCCGGCCCTGACCGGTTTTCTGGTACCATTCCAGGGTCTTCTCCATCAGGGCGTAAATCCCTTCGTCGGGTACGTACTGTGCTACTTCATAGCCGAAGAGCGGATGCTTACCATGCTTGCCTCCCGCCCGAAT
>JAUSEJ010001071.1 GCA_030650265.1 Dehalococcoidia bacterium
GTTCGGGAGACGACGAGCAAAAGGGCTACCGAGCTTACAGACCCGGCGATCATGACGACGTTTCTCGCCAGGCGGAGGAGAAAAGCGTCTTGAGCGAAGGCCGATTTGGCCCAGAAATGGTAGAGTCCCTGGGCCGCCAGCATGACGACGGCGAAAATGAGGGCTATGATCGCGTACAACATTGATGGAGAACCGGGATTGGGATCGAAGACGTATCCCGGATCGAGAAAACTACCCAATGGTGGCACGCCTGGCCTCCTTAGACATTAATGGGGTGGGCTACTCCGCTTCCATCTTGCGGATGATGGCATCGGCCATATCGGATGTACCGGCACTCCCGCCAAGGTCAGGAGTGGTAGACGTACCTTCCCTTATCACGTCGGTGATCGCCTTGTGTACTCTATCGGCTGCTGCCACCTCGCCGAGATGCCGGAGCATCATGACGGCCGATAGGATGAGAGCGGTCGGGTCGGCGCAGTTGAGGCCAGCGTACTTAGGGGCGCTACCATGAACAGCCTCGAAAATCGCCGCTTTTTCGCCGATATTGGCGCTAGGTGCTACCCCCAGTCCGCCCACAAGGCCGGCGCAGAGGTCTGAGAGTATGTCGCCGTAAAGGTTCGGCATTACCATCACATCGTATAGCTCGGGCTTCTGCACCAATTGCATACACATATTGTCAACTATGCGGTCCTCGAACTCGATCTGAGGATATTCCTTGGCCACCCCTCTGGCCACGTCGAGAAACAGGCCGTCGGTGCATTTCATGATGTTCGCCTTGTGGACGGCTGTCACCTTCTTGCGTCCCTGTTTGATAGCTACCTCAAAGGCAAACCGCACGATCCTTTCAGAACCTTTGCGGGTGATGATCTTGATGCTCTCTGCCGCATCCAATCCGACCATGTGCTCGATGCCGGCGTAGAGATCCTCCATGTTCTCCCGAACAATGATGAGGTCCACATCCTCGTAGCGGGTCTTAACCCCTTGAAAGGTCTTGCAAGGGCGAAGGTTGGCGTATAGCTCCAGTTCCTGCCGGAGAGCGACGTTTATGCTGCGGAAGCCCCGTCCTACTTCGGTTGTCAGCGGCCCTTTGAGGGCCACGCCGTTACGGGCTATGGACTCCACAACCTCTTTGGGAAGAGGCGTGCCGTATTTCTCCATGGCGCACTCCCCGGCCAGCATCTCCTGCCATTCGACCTTGATGCCAGTGGCTTCCACCACTCTTCGGGTAGCTTCGGTGACCTCTGGCCCGATGCCGTCGCCGGGCAGCAACGTTATATGGTACATTTCTTCCTTCCTTGTTTCCATGTGGTTTGGTGAGGACACAACTCGCCTATTATAACATAAATCGCCAGCGTTGCTAGCCAGCCGCTGGATGATCTGCAGGGTCTTTTCATTCTATCTATCTAGCTTAGGATGGACAATACCCATGAGTGCTAGCGCTTCGTGAGGGCGTGCGGCATTCCGTCGCAGTGCTTCTGCTATGTTGGTGACCCCTGCCTGACGGAGTAGCCCAATTACCGTGTTTCGCAAAGCTGCCATCACTTGTGGCGCCGCAGCAGTTCGTACTTGACTTGCGTCTTCGCCAAACGTCACATCACGCACATAATGCAGCCGATTCTCGATTCCCCAGTGGCCTCGATTCAATTTCAGTATCTGTTTAGGACCAGCCTCACCTGGCCACAGGCTCGTCACTCCGTAGGTCATCTCCCGCTTTGTCTCTCCCTTGATCGTCACTTCCCGCTCAATGCGATACACCTGTGCTAAATACGGCCAGTCACTATACTCGTTTAGCGCTGTCGAAACCTCAATCCTGCGCACTTCCTGGCGGTCGCCGTGACGGTCCTTTTCCACCACCATTTCCGGCTTTGTTGGCGGATCAGCAAACAGAATGGCAATGTCTTCTAAGAGCGTGGGCTGGTTGGCCTTCACCTTAAACAAGTACTCTCCTCCAGCCTCTACGATCTGCTTGCAAAACTCTCGCTGGGCAAATAGGGCGTCGCCCGTCACCACTTTACCCCGCAAATCCAACTGTTTGAGTACCTCCGGCGCTACCGTCAGTTCGCCCTCTTTGGTCCTTACCCCCCTTTTGCGCTAGCACGGTGCCAGTATAATGGGCAAACGCCGCCACCAAATGCACGCTCGGCAACTCCTCTCCGTGAATCCCTCGCATACTCTTCCCGTCCAAGGCGATGGCCTCTCCCTCCTGCAGACCCCGTTCACAGAACCATTGGCCTAACACGGCTTCAAACTTGTCTCGGTCCAGCTTCTTAAACACCCTATGCAGTGTTGCCACACAGGGAGTCTTTCGTCGCCTGAATCCCAAAGCTTCCGCCATCTCCGGACCATGATCTCGTCCCCACTGGGCAATGGCGTACAGACTGCGAGACCCACATAACATCGCGCATACCGCCAGCGCCAACACTGCCGCCAATTCGTGGCGCTTTCCCTTTGATCGTCGAGGGTCTGGGACCTCGGCGAGAGCCTCAGCCAACGACCGAGGCGGAGCCATCTCACAAAGCTGCGAAGCGACAAGAACATCATCCACCACCCTATCCTCCCTCACAACGAATCTGATCTGCTACAGTCTAATCGCTAACTAGGAAAATGAAAAGACCCTACGGTAACAGCAGCGATTCCGCAACTCGTATCCTTCCTCGACGGTGTGAGTGCGGTTTTGAGCAGCAATAGGGCCTTTTCGATGCGGGAGATGGATTTTGCG
>JAUSEJ010001092.1 GCA_030650265.1 Dehalococcoidia bacterium
TCTACTTGGTATGGGTCAATGTCGCAAGCTGGTTGGCAACCAGTCTGGAGCTTCTGTATGGCGACACTTCACCGACTTTTGGCCCTGTGGCTACAACCACGAAAGGCGCTGCATACCATGTATCTCAAACACACCCCGGCCAGCGGCGAGAAAAGCTGCAGCGGCGACAAACTCACTGAGCGGGAACAGGATGTTCTGTGGCTGATTGCCGAGGGCCTTCTAAATCGCGATATCCGAGGCCTTCACTTACATACACGCCTTTCACCGGACGTTCCCGAATCTGACCCTCCTGCCGACCGACTTTGAGGTAGCTCTTCAAGCGGCAAACCTTCGTGCATTGACCACCGTCGCCATGCCCGATGCCCTTATTGTGGCGACGGCCTTGTTGGCGGGCTGCAAGGCGATAGTTACAAATCATGGGCAGTGGAAGACCGCCATGTCTCGCCTTTTCGCCAACTTTCTTTGGCTCTACCTATCCGACTTTCTCTAGCACCGAACCTACCTAGAAAAGTCGATTTTGCTCTCCGATCCCTTTGTCCAAACCTGGCGCCCCAAACTCGGCGTAGTCACATTTATGCCATATCCTCGCGCCTCAGGCAAATCGAGTTTTGCCGCAGAGTCTCTAAGGCCCTTTCCCAAGGCCGCCCATTTGACGATGATCTCCCCGTGAGAACCGGAATACTCCGTCCGCAGCTCGTAAACTCGGGTCATGTGTTTTCCTCCTGTTGACCTTATTACACTTGGAATCGCCACTGAACCCATTCAAACCCAGGAGGTATCCGTAAAGATCCAACAAATGATGTATTTTGACGGCTTTCAACTACTACATAACCAGCGCCCCACCGTCGATTGGTAGTGTGATGCCGGTGACCCACTCGGCCATGTCGCTCACTAGGAAGAGCGCCGCTCGGGCAATATCGTCTGGCTGACCACGACGGCCCAGCGGGATCGATGCCGCTGTGACCAGGGACCCAGCTACCGCTCCTTCGGTGTCTGTGGCAGCGGGCGCAATGGCATTGACCCGGATTCGGTGCTCGGCCAATGCCCTGGCAAGGACTCGTGTGTAATGGAGGACCCCCGCCTTGCTCGTGGCGTAGGCGACGAGGTCGTGCTGTATTGTCCCCAATCCCGAGCGCGAAGCTATGTTGACGATCTTGCCGCCCTGACTCTGGGCGATCATCTGCTGAGCGATCACCTGCGAGCAGAGGAAGACACCCCGCAGGTTGATGGCCATCACCTGGTCCCACTGTTCCTCAGTCATCTCCAGAACTGGATGTCTCGGATAGATCGCGGCATTGTTGATCAAGATGTCGACCCGGCCGAACGCCTTGAGGGCGACGCCGAGCGTGCGCTTGACGTCGTCCCGCTGGCTGACATCGCCGACAGCAATCGCCAGTCTCCTTCCTGCTTCCTGCAATTGCTCGATCGCTTTGCTGGCGTTTGTCGGATTGACGTCGTTGATGACCACGGCGGCTCCGGCTTCGGCAAGGCGATCGGCGATGCCATACCCCAGCCCCCCTCCTGACCCGGTGACGATTGCGACTTGCCCGCTCAGATCGCACAGCTCGGTAATCGATCGCATTCTTGGTCCTCCAAATCTGAATTCTTGA
>JAUSEJ010001106.1 GCA_030650265.1 Dehalococcoidia bacterium
TTCCGGATGGGGAGGGGTTGTTCACTATTCAGGAGAGGGAGGCCGCCGGGAGGGGTGGATTTCCCCTTGTCGGGGAGTACGATGTGCTCGAGTATGGAGACGATGATGTCGGCCTGTTAACATCGTTTGCGGAGAGAATCCGGCAGCTGTACGAGAGATTGGTCGAGCAAGGCTATCTATCTGAGAACGCAGAGGATTGCACATACCGAAGGATCGTGCAAACCGGGAGATCCTGCCTAACCACGCCGATGGAAATAGGTAAGTGTCATCGGCGGCATGGCCGTCGCCAGTCACCTCGCCCGAACTGGGTGCCGCGACGAACTCCTGGCCGGTATCCAGGATAGTATCGCAGGATAGACCTCAGGACAGGGCACTGGACAAATATTCCGTCGAGCCGGGCCTAAATAGACTTCTCGCGACCTTACGGTCGGGGAACCAAGTCCGGAAAGTTGGATGAAATCATGAGCCTTCGAGCTAGCCTTTAGCATTTGACCCCGTCAACGTCAGCACCAAGAGGTCGGTGGTTCAAATCCACTCGCCCCGACCATCCTCTCCAAAACACAGCCATCTTGTCTGTACGACGGGTGGCCGTTTCCTTTCTACTCGTCGCCCGTTTCGTAAGTTGGTTCCCTTTTCCCGATCCGGTAAGTCGTGAACTGCATCGCTACATTCGAGAGCGTAGTCAGTGCTTAGCCTGATACCTGGTCATCATGGGCCTTAGTATAACCTCAAACAGCAACGATAACAATTGACTCCGTTGGGCTACCCCCCGGGACGGTTCTCCGAGAAGGAGTCCGAGGAAGCCGGAAACAGGGCGTCTGGGGCGTACGGACTGCCGGTAATACAGTGGGGCGCGCCCGCCTGAGGTGCTTACCGGTTAGCTTGGTGCTTGGTCCAGGGGATATGAGAGCAAGCGGCCTGCGGGCAATCTTGGCGGTGAGCTCACCTGTCGTCACCGCTGACCTGACCACTCTGTGTACTGTCTGTGGTCTACTGCTGTCAAACACGACAGCATCGACAGACAGTTTCAACACGTCCGATCTTTGGAACGAAATCGCTCTTTTCTTGAACGTCTGCAGTAGGTCTGAAGGCCAGGCGCACGATTCCCACAGAGAGTTCCGCGAGAGATTGAACCAAACGACGGATTTCATGACGGCAGTTCGTCAAGCAGGCTGTGACCCTGGCTCAAGGGTTTGAGCTAATCATGCTAACCACCAGCTCGACCAGCGGTCAGCTTCCTTGCAGCGCCTTCCACGCAGAATGATATCTCCCGATTGTGGTGCTGAAACTCTGCGGCCGACGCGTGTCCTGGCACTTCCGAAGGAGGAAGCGGACTTCTTTCGCTGTGTATCCCGAGTCGAAGAGGGCGAAGGCTTGGCACTTCATGCTATTCGGGTCGATGTGGTATTTGCGAGACGTTTCTATGATATCCTTGTCCTGCATGTTCTTCGGCATGCGTCTATTGTACTACATCACGGGGGTATGGCACGGGGACACGCCATGAGACGGATGATGGGCCGGATAATGGGGTGGATACGGGACCATGACGAGATTATCACGAGACTGGCATGGGATCGGCGAAGTTGGCAAACCAATGGCTGCAATCTGAATGGCGCTTGCACAACACGAAGAACCGTGTAAGAGCATGCGACAAACCCATGGGCGACACCCAGCCGGGGTTGCTGATTTTGGGGTAGGCGAGTACGATGCCTTGCGGCCCGCTCTCCCGTTTGGTTCACTGTCGACAACGCTGTCCTCACCGTTCTGTGTTCTGTCTGTGTTTCCTGCTGTTGAACATCACAGCCACAACAGACAGTGTCAACAGGACAGTCCAGCGCTGTTTTATCGCTGAGCTTCACGTAGTCAGAGACAACCACCTCGAATGTCTTTGCTTCCTTCTGTTCAAGCTCCTTGAGTCGGAGAGCAGATTCTAGGAAGCCTTCAGCCGGGGATTCTCCAGAAGTGAACTGTGCTACCATCTGAGTCCATTTCTCTATGTGCTCAGGGCTTACTCCCAAGCCTTGAAGGCGCTCGAAGTATGACAGACCGAGGACGGCCTGCCACGGCTCGAAGCCTTTCTATCTAAAGCTTGATGAAAGAGTGCGCAGGTCATCCACTTGCTCAGAAGGCATGGTAGGGATATCGAGCCGGCCATCACGCGCCTCCTTGATAATGCCGACGACACTCCCCTTTGATA
>JAUSEJ010001107.1 GCA_030650265.1 Dehalococcoidia bacterium
GCCCGCAATGCCGTACAGCCGGCCATGGAACTCGAGGACCTCGTGTCCCTCGAGCCATTCGTGAAAGCGGAAGAGTTCGGGCAGATAGCCAATCTGCCTATTGGCCTCGATATTGCCTATGGGCTGGCCGAGAATACGGGCTGAGCCAGCGGTCGGACGGGCAAGCCCGGTCAGCATCTTCACGGCAGTGGTCTTGCCTGCCCCATTTGGGCCGAGAAAGCCGAAAACTTCGCCGCGGCCTACCGTCAGGGTCAGGCTATCTACGGCCACTTTTCTGCCGAACGCTTTTCGCAGGTTGAGAGTCTCGATCGCTGGCTCTGGCGCCCTAAATATCATTTGAACGAATTGGCTGAGGCTATCAGGTCCGAATCGGGGACCTGGCCGGCCAGAACGTAGACTACGCCATCCTTTTGCCAGAAGAGCACGGTCATCTTCTGGAGGTCGTTTCGCACAAGCAGTCCCTCGACGCCATCCAGCGTCAACTTCTGGCTTGTATCACCTTTCAGGACCGGCACAGGGGCCGTGGTCTTCCAATCGATGGCCCGCAACTGAACTACCAGCTCTGGCGGTAGTCCGGGGATGGCATAGATGGTGTTGAAGACCTCGTCCATATTCACTCCATCGGGAACCTCGACGACCGGGCTCCTGCCCTGGAAGAGGACCATTCCCCGGTCTGTGCCTTCCTCACCGTATGTGGTGATGAGATGCACCGGAATTGTAGCAGAGATCTTCCGTCCGCTCAAGGATTTGGGCAGACTAATGCCCCTCATGCCCATCGAGTCCAGATAGTTCGTGGCCTGGGCCATATCGAAGGTATAGCCAACGCTAAAGGAATCAAGAACAGTGAACTTGGGGACCTTCGCTACGCCGATCGGAATCTGCTGCGGTAGTCGCAACGGGAAATTGAGTTTGGCAGCGGCCTCGGCCGGCGACGATACGGTATAGGTGTTCAGCTTCTGCGTAGAGCTGTCGAACGCGCCCATCTTCGACGGGTCTACCATGGGAAGATTCGTAAGCGCGGCCGGGTCCAGCGAGACCTGCGTAAATTTCTGGACCCTGAATACGCCAAGCAGATCGTCGGCCACCGTGCGTACCGGCGGCAGGGCTAACACCGAGAGAACGATGGCAGCGGCAGTAAGGCTAGCTGCGCTCAGCCGCCAGTGGTTCGTTGCAGTCGCAAACATGGCACCGATGCGGCCAGCAAAACCCGGTCCCCCGGCCGAACGGCTTCGTGTGTCCGCTGAACCACCCAGGCGTGACTCCCGCCGCCGGAGAGCAGCAAGCGACGCCTCGAAGCCCGGCGGCGCCTCGGTCGGCAAAGGAGCGATGGCGTTCAACTTGGCAGTGACGAAAGATCCCGCCTGACGCACGCCGTTGAGTTGTTCCTTGCAAGTAACGCATTGCGAGATATGTCCCTCAATTTTGCTGGCCTCCGGGCTGGCGATCTCGCCATCGCAATAGGCTCTAAGTCTACCGATGTCCAGGCATTCCATTTTTGGCCTCCTTATTGATTCGTCTCGTTGGCGGCTTTTGCCCCGGACTGTGAGCGCAGATACCGTTCCTTGAAGGTACGCTCCGCGCGAGCGAGGAGCGTACCCACAGAACCGTGTGAGACTCCCACAATCTGAGCGATCTCTGCATAAGATAGACCCACCTGGCGAAGAACGAGGCAGGAGGCCTGGTTCTCCGGGAGAGTTCCGATGATCTCCCGGACCGCATATTGTTCCTCCTGGCGAAGGGCCTCTGCTTGAGGGTCGGACAACGAGCCATCTTCCCTACTGTTGTTCGCCACCCTTTCCAAACGGGATTGCCGGCGTTGGTGGCTGCGGAGCGAATTATAGCCAAGATTGGTTGCCACCCTGTAAAGCCAGGCGGGCAGATTGTGGCTCTTCCCGGACCGGAAGCGGTGAGCATATAGCTTGAGGAACACATCTTGAGTCAATTCCTCAGCCTCCTCGCGGTCTCCTGTTAACCGGAAAGTCACTCCGTACACCAGCGGGCGATAGCGGGCGAACAGTTCTTCAAAGGATCCTGCATCGCCCTGCCCCAGGGACTCCAACAGAAGGCTGTCGGTTAGTGAAGCGTTCAACTTTGTTCCTTCTACCATCGACTTGCCGTTTGGGTCTCCTCTATGCGTCTGTATAAACACCGCCAGGCGTCGATTTGTGACAGTGAATTTTTACCACGGAGGGCGTGGAGATCGCGGAGTTTGTCCATGCTTCTACAAGTTGGTCCAGACAGGTCGGTGTAAGGGCGGTGCACCCGTGCCCGCCCCGTGGTGTCTAACCCATACGATTCTCTTCTCCGCGCTGCCGGCGTCCTCCGCGGTGAGATATATTGAAGCTATCAGTTTTGGTCGGCGTCGATGCCGAAGGAGAAGGGGTTGTGGCCGAAGGTAACCTCCTCCAGAGCCTCCTCCGCGGCCTCCCTGGTCTGCTCATCGGGGCTGCTCAGGCAACGACGGAGCTCTTCCTTTGCCCTGGCGCTCCCAATGTGACCAAGGGCGGCAATTGCGTTAAGGCGTACTTGCAAGTCATCGTCGCCAAGAAGGGGAACAAGATAAGGAACAGTCCGTTCGTCCTCTATCTCCCCCAGGGCAGTGGCCGCTTCGTAGCGCATCTCGGGGTCGTCGTTGGTTAGTTCGCCCACGATCGTGTTGACCCACTGCTCGCTGGCGCTCCTACCCATGGCGAAAATAGATCCCAGGCGCAGGTCATATTGGTCGCTAGCATAGGCATGGCGTATGGCAGCCGAGACTCGTTCTGTGTTGCGCACGCCGAGGGACTCGATCGCTTTCCGCCGGACGCTCGTACTTGCCATTTCATCTTCGAATACTGCAAGGAGGACCAGGTCAATCTTCTCGGTATCCCTTGGCGGAAAATCGCCAAGCTCAGCCTTTAAAGCGAATCTGCCCATAGCCTCAGCCGCGGCCGCGCGTACTTCCTCGGCCTCGTCATTGCGAACCATCAGAATGAGGCGGTCCAACAACCAGCGCTCAGTGCACTCGCAAAGTCCATCGATTCCTACTACGCGAACCGTGGCGTCGGGGTCGGCGATGGCGATGCGGAAAACTGCCTCAAAGTCCAACTCGACGTTGTCCTCGGCAAGATCCGCCAGGAGCCTGACAATACGCTCTTTTCTTAGTGTTGGAATACGCGGCCAGGTTTCTGTCAGTTTGTTCTGCTGACCTGCAGATAGATCAGACAATCCGGTCAAACGAGAGGTTGTCAGAGTCCTGCCAACATCGGCGATTTCTTCCAGAACTTGCTCAAAGGTCATAACTTACCTTCTTCTCCTATCCCCTACTGGCCACGCCCAGGCTGGCGACGTAAATGGCGGGCACACATAGACTGCCCCCAAGCCATTCGGCTTCCGACCCTACAGCGACTATGTCTTTGAGAACGTTGTAGACGTTTCCAGCGACCATCGTATCCTTCACCCGGCCGACGACCTCCCCATTCTCGATCTTGTAGCCGAGGAGGACGTTGCCGCTGAAGTCGCCCCCGAGAACGTTGCCCTGGCCGGCCCCCATCAGGTGCCAGATGAGAAGCCCCTCCTTCACGTCGGCGATCATCTCGTCCTGTGACATGTTTCCCGTGCCAAAGACCAGCAAATTGGTGGAGGGGGAGGGAAGACTTTCGAGCGATCGGCCAGCGCTTCCGGTGCTCTTCTTGCCGGCGAGGCCAGCCGTTTGCAGGTCATACAGGAATTCGCCGATCACGCCCTTGTCTACCAGGCTAATCTTCCGCGTGGGAATCCCCTCGTCATCGCAGTTCGATGAGCCCGGGCGCAGGTCGATGGTCTGGTCGTCCCACATCGAGATCTTGCTGTCGAACATCTGCTGACCCTGTTTGTCGCCCAAAGGCGAGGCGCCGAGGAGGACGGTCTTGCCGCTAAAGGCGGAAGCCAGTGGCGAGATAAGGGCGCTCACAACCCCCTGAGGAACGAAGATCACCGGCATCGACTTACTGGAGATGCTGGTGTTTCGCTTGGCCATTTCCAGTTGCTTTATCATCTTATCAACCGCTCTTGAGAAATCGAAGATAGGCTGACAGGAACTCTGGCTATCGCCGACGAATAGCATGTCCGTGCCCCGAATCAGCGTTGCCTCCATGCTGAAGCCGAACACTGACTTGCGATAAGAGGCTCTGCCGCCCTTTGAATTGAGGATCTCGACGGCGGCCACGTTCTTGCTTACGCTGGCCTCGCAGAGTAGCTCAGGATTGAATGTCAAAAGTCGCTCTATTATCTCATTGCCAAGATCGACCATCCTCTCGACGGGGACGTTCGCCACGGCCGGGTCGTAGACGTTGACTTGCGGGTAATGGCTAAGGGCGGGGAACTCGAATTTCGCCTCGGCGCCAAACCGGGACACTTCGACCGCAGAGTCGACAAGTTGTTGAATATCGTCGAGACGGGTGGTCGCGGCGAGACCTATCCGGCCATTCTTGATTATTCTTAGGGCAACCCCTCTGCTTTCTCTAGTGGTCACCTGTTTCAATCGGTTAGTCTCGAAGCTTATCGGGGTTTGCTCGCTTTGAACGTAGTATACTTCGGCCTGCTCGGCGACCTTGCTCGCCAGATCGAGAATCTGTTCCGGTTGCATCATTCGCCTCCGATCACGCATTTTCTAATGCGAATGTGAGGTCCACCGTTGGCGACAGGTAGTGGCGCCTGGCCGCCCTTGCCACAGCCTCCGCCCTGTGTCATGCCCGGGTCGTCGCCGATGGCGTCGATATTGTGGAGGGTGGAGAAAAGGTTTCCGGTAAGGACAACGCCTTGCAGCGGCTCGGCGATCTTTCCGTTTCTGATCATGAAGGATTCTCCGGCCGAGAAGGTGAACATCTCCATACTTGTGGTACCGCCATACCAGTTTTTGGCATAGATCCCCTCCTTCACGTCGGCTATCATATCGGCGAAGCTCGTCTTGCCTGGCTCGATG
>JAUSEJ010001110.1 GCA_030650265.1 Dehalococcoidia bacterium
ATGCCATGGTCTATCATCAGTTGCGCCAGTTGTTCACCGTCGATGAGAACAATCCTCTTCTCGATCCTGTCGACGTAGTCTGCTGCGTCTTGTGAGAACCGAGAGGTTGTAATAAGCACGCCCTTTCTTGCTCTCTGCCCGTCGAGACGAAGTTATGGGACCGGCAATCCCCCTCCCGCTGCCGGTATGCTGGCATTCTAACCAAAAGTGGCCAGATTGTCTATCGCTGGGGAAAAAGGACATGGGCGTCTGGATCGTGGCCATGGTCAATTCCGGCGGTCGCGACTGCCAGAAGGGAGTTGCTCGACTCTATCAAGATCTAATCATCACGAGCATCATTTTGAATCTTGTCACCGCCTTGACGGAATGTGGCTCGTTGGCTGGCATGATCGCTACCTCCCCTTCCTTCAAGCGAAAGCTGGTTCCAGAGATTGCGATCTCAGCTTCACCGTCCACGATGTGGACGAAGGCGTCGAAGGGTGCTGTGTGCTCACTCAGCCCCTGCCCTTCATCAAAAGCAAATAGGGACAGAGTTCCCGACCCCCTGTCTATGATCGTCCTGCTCACTACAGAGCCTTGCTGATAGGCGATCAGGTCAGCTAGCCTGGTCCCTTGCTCCGGAAGCTTGTTGCGGTCTTTTCGTGACTGTTGAATCTCCATTGCCTGCACCTCGATTCTACAAATTTCCAGTCTGGCCGAATCCCTCCGGCCCGGGCTGGCTCTGCCCATGGTCAGCAACTTCTCTTCTTCAAATGGACCCTGTCGACCAACTTTCTCACTCTCCGCCTTTACTTTGAGAGTCCGAGAACCTTTTCAAGGGCATTTTACCACCATTATGGCAGGTCGGTGGTTGTGTTTCGCTTTACCTCGACCCCTCTTCTTGGCAAAGACGCGTTGGTTCCGGCGGGCCATTGACGGCGTACGGCGCATTGCCGTATGATGTCGTTAGGGTTGACTCCACGAGAAAGGACCTGGACCATGAAGGCCACCGCTGCCTCCCAGAAGCGGGAGCGATTGGAAGCACGAATAACGACAGAGCAAAAGGCGCTGTTTCAGCGAGCGGCCAGTCTGACCGGGCGTAACCTGAGCGACTTCGTCATTAGCAGCGCACTGGAGGCGGCCGCAGAGGCCATCCGCAGCCACCAAATCATGGAGTTGACCGCCAGAGAGTCGGAGGCCTTTGCCTCGGCACTCCTCCATCCGCCCGAGCCTAATGAGACACTGCGAGAAGCGGCTGGTCGTTACCGCAGGCTGGTAGACCGCAAGTGACCGAGGGCCGTTACCGGTCCGAACTCCTCAGCGGGGTTCACAATCGGAAAGCGTTCTCGTGTGGCGTCGAGGCCCTCGACCGCTATCTCTATCAGCAGGCTGGACAGGACTACCGTCGGGGCGTAGCTGTTCCATACGTGCTTACCGATATATCCACAGGGGCACTGATAGGCTACTATACGCTGAGCGCTCTCTCCGTTCTTCCTGAGAGCCTGCCGACCGAGTTGACGGCGAGACTACCCCGCTATGACGCTCTTCCGGCAATTCTGCTGGGTCGCCTGGCCGTAGACAGTCGTTATGGCAAGCAGGGCGTGGGTAGGCTGCTGCTTATGGATGCTTTGGCCCGTTCCCTTGGAGTCAGCAAGGAGATCGGCGCCCTGGCACTTGTGGTGCAAGTTAGAGACGAGGCCGGTCGCGCTTTCTACCGGCGCCACGGTTTCCTGCCCTTTGCCGACCATGCTGATAGCCTCTATATGCTGATGGCTACGATAGCGAGGGTGGGGATTTAGCTGACTCGTTCCAAGACTGCCGCCGGACAGGAGACATCTGCGACCGCTATGCCGGCGCCGACATCGGACTTTTTGACGACTTCGTCCCGGCAATCGTCGAGCGGCTCAGCGAGACCAGGCTGTGTGCCCCTGGACCGGCACCACTTCGGCCCGCTGCGTCCGAGCATGTGGACGCTCTCCAGCGCCTCGCCGAGTCAGCCGGAATCGTACCGGTGCTCCCGGCACTTCTCTCGAATAGCGTAGCGCACGGCTGTTGTCAATCGTCGACCCTTGCCCTAGACTGAAAGCGTCAGGACCGCCGTATTCCTGGTTGGCCCTCAATATGATCGTGGCGTCGCTCCAATGCGGAATCCGTGTCAAGCAAGTGCCCGGGAGCGAATCCCTGCCGGTGGAGGGTGAGATGGACACAATTGCAGCCCATATAGAGGTTACTCCTGGGATAGCAGGAGGGAAGCCGCGTATCGCTGGGCATCGAATCACCGTGCAGGACGTCGTTATCTGGCACGAGCGCCTGAACCTCGGAGCTGATGTGATAGCCAGCGAATACGGACTATCGCTGGCCGACGTGCACGCCGCGTTGGCGTACTACTACGATCACCGCCACGAGGTTGACCGGGC
>JAUSEJ010000001.1 GCA_030650265.1 Dehalococcoidia bacterium
ATACCATCGCGTTCCGCTCGGTCGTATGCCTCGCGCTGATGACCGCTAAGAGATAGAGGTACTGTGGACACCAGTTTCGGGGGTAGCTGTGGCAATACTTCCGCTTTCTTACGCCGCAGTTGCAGACGCTGGTGGAGCTCTTGCATCTTGTTTCCGGGATAGACATGGACCACTTGACCATCCAGTTCCATGGGGCGGGTAAACTCAAGGATGGAAGCAAGCTCATCGATCCTGTTTTCGAGGGGGGTACCGGTCAAAGCCCAAGCCTTACTCCTGGGGAGCATCTTGACGCGGCGGCTGACATCAGCATCCCGATTCTTAATCTTCTGAGCTTCATCAAGTACCACGACATCCCATTGGCGACGGCGTGGCGGCGAGAGCGGGCTCTCGGTGATGTCTTGACGCAGTGTCTCGTAGCTAACGAGAAAAATGTGCGCTTCGACCTGCCACTGCCATGCTCTTTCGGAAACCGGTCCCTCAATGGTGACAAGTCGCAATTCCGGAGCGGTTTGGCGAAAGGCCTTTCGCCATTGTATAACCAGACCGGCCGGAGACACGACCAGTGCACGTTCCAGATGATTCTGATGGGCAAGCGCGCGGATGGCCGCGATGGCCTGAAGTGTCTTGCCCAACCCCATGTCATCGGCGAGAAGGAGAGCCGGACGGGTCACAAGCGCCTCGACCCCATCCCGTTGATAGGGAAACAGATCGAAGGGCCAGTCAAGAGGGCCGTGCTTATCAATCAGAAGAGCGAGCGGAGGCTGAAGCGTTTCCGAGAAGTATGAAACGGGTTCGTCGATTTGAAACGAATTCATGGTAATCAGTTCGGGGCATCCGACGAAGAAGACCGGCTCTGGAGTTCCTGCGTCTGTCACGTTACCAGAGGCGGGTAGCTCCTGAGTCACCGGCTTATCCTTGAATCCGAAAAAGCGGAGAACCCTCTTGAGCCAAAGGGATCCGAGAATCCCGCGAAGCCAGTTCATGTCCCACTCGTTGCCTGGTCTGATGCCATGCCGGAGGGTAACGCACTCTTCGCTCTTGTCCGAAGCATCTCGGCCATTCCCTTTGCAGCACGGGTGAAGGGCTCGTACAGCAAGCCGCGGGTGGATAGTCGTTCCCACAGGGCGAAAGCCGGCGTCCCTGCTGCCGGCGCTCGCGGGTGCCAGATTACCTCGAGGCGTTCGCCAGTGGCGATGCATCCCACAGATGCATCGCCCAATTCGTATTCAAAGAGTTGTTCCGGTATCTCAGAGGCCTGGCAGAGTATGAGAAGCGGCATCACAGGGCAGGCCGAGAATAATGATTGCCAGAGCCGCCGACAAGCGCCCATTAAAATATCTTCTTCCCGCCACATAAAACGGCTTGTTACTCTGACTTGATTGCAAAGAAAATGAACCGGTTCACCTCGGGCATTGATAACGAAAAGCGCTCCGGAG
>JAUSEJ010000010.1 GCA_030650265.1 Dehalococcoidia bacterium
GTAAAGAAGACGACAAAGCCCTGCTCGGACAGCAAGCCAGTGGTGATCTCAGTACGGGCATCCACCACCGTGGGGTTGACCAGGTAGCCTTCCTTCACGCCGTCAAGCAAAGAGTAGCGAAACGTGGGCTCGCTTTTCTCGCAGCCGAAAGTGCGATAGGTGTCCAGCAATAGGCGGCGCTCAGCCTCGCGCGGGTCGTGAGTCGTGGGCTTGGTTTTGTCGAAGCGCTTCAGGTAGTCGCTGGGCGTGGCGGTAAGGCCGAGCTTATAGCCGATGAAGTAGTCGAAGACGGCGCGGGCGTTGCCGCCAATAGACCGGTGGGCCTCGTCGGAGATCACCAAGTCGAAATCGGT
Organism: Dehalococcoidia bacterium; assembly: GCA_030650265.1. The sequence goes on from JAUSEJ010000010.1 coordinate 354, forward strand.
CGGCGAGAAAAGTCGCCGGTACTTATTGTTGAAGAGCAGCGACTGCACCGTCGTGACCACTATCTCCGCATGCCGCCAGTCGTCGCGGTTCTCCTTGTAGATTACGGTCTTGAAATCGGCGGACAGCACGGCGACAAAAGCCCTCTTGGCTTGATCCTCCAGTTCGAGCCGGTCGACAAGGAAGAGAACGCGCTTAGCGTTGCCGGAACGCAAGAAAAGCTTGATGACGGCGGCGGCAACGAGTGTCTTGCCGGTGCCGGTGGCCATCTCGAACAAGAAGCGGTCTTTGCCGTCCTTTACAGCCCGTTGTAGGGCGTGAATGGCGTTCAACTGGTAGGGCCGGAGGAAACGCAGCTTGTTGGCCTGGATGTAGCCGGGACGCTCGGCCTCGTTGCGCCACGCCGCTTCGGCCTGGTAGTTGGGGTGCTGTGTCAGCACAATGTAGTCGTCGGCGACGATGTCATCGATAAGCCGTTTAGGGTTAGGCCTGACAAGCGAGTAGCCAGTCACCGATTGCGGCGTGGGAAAGGACGTAATGAGGTAAGGGTTGCCGCGTTCGAGATCCCAAAAGTAGTGCAGGTTGCCGTTGGAGAGGATCACGAAACGGCAGTTCTGGGATTTGGCGTATTTGCGCGCCTGTTCCTTGCCGACGAGCGGGTTCTTGTCCTCCGACTTCGCCTCAAGAACGATCAGCGGAAACCCCTTTTCGTTGAGCAGCAGAAAATCGATAAAGCCCTTGCCGGTTTTTTCGAAATCCTCGCCAAAGGCGTCCAGCGAATGAGTCGTCAGCTTGGCATGGTTTTCCAGAAGGATGTTGGCCTTGCCCTCTGGCGAATCCAAGAACCGCCACCCGGACTCTTCGAGGAGTTTGTTAATCTTTATGCGGGCTTTTGCCTCTTTCGCTGCCATGCTCACCATTGTACACTAAGAGGGTACCGGTCGGGTATAGCGACAATTGGGAAACCTTGGACAAGCCAGAAACGGCTGACCGGTTTGCCTATTTCGCTTCTCCACCATTTCGGCGCCACACAGCGGACAGGTAATCTTCGTGACCTCTGCCAGTGTTGGCATATCCATGGTTCCGATGGGCGTGCTCGCAGCTATCGAGTTCGAGAGTAAAGCGTCGGCAGCTATGTTTTCCATGTTGGCGTTCGCACCTGCTAATGCCGTCTTCATCGAGGACAGGCGAACCAATGAGTCCCGGTCCAAAATCTCTATCGGCTTGCCGGCCACCCAGCGAGCGGCAGGCCCGGTCAGCTTCCCTGTCGTGACCAGATAGGCGCGGTTCGCTCCATGGTCGTGCATCGCCCCGAATAAATCCCTCAGCACAGGCTCTCCGACCTTCCACGCCTTGTAGTTCTTGCACTGCACCACGGCAAGCTCGCCAGGCTTCTGGACGACCAAATCGATGCCGTGGTCACCATAATTGCCTGTTAGCTTGACAGAATAGCCAAGCTCCCGGAAACGAGCAGCCACCCATTCCTCGAAGCCTGTAGACGATAGCGCTTGCAGTTCCTCAACGGCCTTGCCCGCTTCCCTGTCTTTCTCCTTGAGCACAAATAGCCAGCACCAGGCAGCGAATGGGAGTAATCCGGTGACGATGAGGAAGAGGAAATTCGGGCTGTATTGGAGGCCAGTTTTGACATCCATGGACAAGCCGCCGAGGACGAACGGATGAAGAACCGCCGCCGCTATCCAGAGTTTGGTCAAGGTCGATGCGACTTCGGAGGCTATTCGTCGGCTGCCGTTGGCCCTGTAGCGTTGCCCGCGCTTTGGCATGTGATCCTCACTCCTGTTCGAATGGACCCGGCACCG
>JAUSEJ010000028.1 GCA_030650265.1 Dehalococcoidia bacterium
GCCCGGGAACCGTCTTGACCTCGAGGCGGTCGATAGCCACTGGCGCGCGGTGCCAAAATTCAAGAACATTACGCTTCTAAATGTCACGGAAGAGGCAACCAAGATTGCCATGCTGAAGACCGGAGAGTTGGACATGGGTGAGGTTTCCCCCGATTCGGCAGTTGCGGTGAAGGCAGCGGGGCTGCGGATCGTGCTCCATGATGGCGGAGCTCAGTTTTTCATAGCTCTGTTCTATGACTTGGAGAACCCCACCAAGTATGCGATTGGCGACGTAAAGGTGCGCAAGGCTCTGTCGCTGGCGATAGATCGGAAGGAGATGGGTGATAAGCTCTATGGGGGATTTGCCCAGCCATCGGCCTTCTTCTATGCTCCCAGGACTGCCTACTTCTTCGATCCCAACGTGCTGAAGCCGGAGCCCTTCGACCCCGAGGGGGCGAAGAAGATAATAGCCGAGGCGGGTTATCCCAATGGCTTTGCCCTCAAGGTCTGGGACCTTGGCGGAGGCAGCATTCTCAGTACGCTCGACCTAGCCCTGGCGGGCTACTGGCGTAAGGTTGGGGTCAACACAGAGCTGACGCCCATAGACGTGGCTGCCCTCGACAAGATCTTTAAGCCCAAGCACACCCCGGCAATGTGGCCGACAGTCCGGCCGTACTTCACTGGCGGAGGAATGTTTGGGTTTGAAAAAGTGCCGCTGATCTACGATTCCGCGGTAAGCAGTTTCAAAAACATGAATATCCCAAAGCTGAATGAATTGATTAGGCAGGTTCCCATGACGCGGGACCCGGCCGAGAAGAAGCGGCTCGCGCTCGAGGCTGCTGTTATGGCCAAGAACGACTTCTCCATGATACCGATTCTCGATTTGATCACGCCTTTTGCCGTCGGGCCAAAAGTCGGCGAGTTCGCACCCATCAAGAACATAGCCGGTTTGGCGGCCTCGCTTGAGACCATAACCCACGCAAAATAGAACGAGGGGAAAAGGCGAACAGGGGAAAGGGGTGAAACTTGACAAGTTTCTCTAGTGTGGCCTAGACTGCACCAACACGTATGCGAGGGGACATCGGCATCCTGGCTCGGGCCGGGGATTACGGAAATTGGATGGCCGATCTCGTCCACCCAAAGCAAACTGGATGGCTCATTTCATCGAATCGACAAGGTCATCGGCGAAAACCCATTAGGGCAGGATTCACGTAATGTCTTTGGAGGATGGAGAGGCTGGCGACGTCAAGCAAATTAAAGTACAAGGAGGCAATCATGAGTGGGGCAGATATTCTCGTTCTGGATCCAACCGGGGTGACAAAGGCATCGGGGCTGCAGTTGGCTCCTCGACCGGCAGATCTCGAAGGGAAGACCGTAGGCTTGCTGGATAACGGTCAGTGGTGGAGCTTTGGTGTAGTCCTCCAGCATTACAGGAAGGTGCTGAAGGAGCGCTTCGGCGTCAGCGACGTGATCTCTATCAATATCCTGAAAGAAGGCTTTCAGACCTTCTTCCCCAAGTCTGCCGAAGAACTTGTCGGCAAGGTCGATGTAGTGATGAACGGCCTCGGCAACTGAGGGGGTTGTACGGCGAGGAGTGTCCTCGCGGGCGTCGAATTTGAGAAGAGGGGAATTCCGGCGGCCACCTTTGTGACCGAGTGGTTCCAATCGTTGGCGGAGAGGACAAAGAAGGGTGGAGGCCTAACAGACCTAAATCTGATCGTCGTCCCACATCCTTTTGAGACCTTGTCCGAGGAGGAAATCATAGCGGTAGCCGACAGGCTCCTTGGCCAAGCAATGGCAGCGATCACGACGGGAGCCATGGTGCACGTATCTAGGAGGGAATCATAGCCAGCTAGTGCGGCAAGAGAAGATTGGGAGAGAAGATCTATGTTAACTTCACAGCGAGTCGCGGTTTCTCAGTTTATCGACGTGATGTATGAGCAGATGTACGAAAGGGGCTGGACCGACGGTCTACCCATCATCCCTCCCACAGAGGAGCGGGTGCAGGCCTTCGTGGAATACTTGGGACGGGACCCGGGAGAAGTAATAGCGGAAATCCCGCCTGATAATGGCTTGGCCACAATAGAGAAGGTGGCCATCAATGC
>JAUSEJ010000043.1 GCA_030650265.1 Dehalococcoidia bacterium
GTTCGCGCTGCTCTACGTTAAGCTTGTGAGCATTCTTTTGCGACCGATAGCTGATGACAGCTGCGACGACTGACCCCAAGATCATCGGTAGAGAGATCAGCATCGAAAGCATCATGTTCCCAGAAGTGCCAACCGCCGCCATGACTCCGAGACCAGCGACGGTAAAGCCAGCCGGTACGAACAACGATGAAAGTGACATGTGAGGTTCCCCGGGTATCGCCGGCGGCGCCTCAATGCTGATTTCTCCTGCAGGAGGCTGCAGGACATCCGGTGGACCCTGTTTGAATGTTGGCGGAGTGAACATTAGCTGGCCTCAACTTGCCACCAGAAAGCAGGTACTCTTCCTCATAACTGACGCGGCTTCTCGCGAGGCAATTCACGTCGGATAACTGCGTTGACAGCATTCTAGCATTGTCGAGCGGCCATGTCAACGCGCGCCAGCCAAACTCAGTAATTAAGAATCAAGCGTCTATGGCTGGCAGGCCTTTAATTGCTTTTGGTATGCTATGGCGGTTGTCCCGTGAATGAAGGATTCCGAGCCGAAGTACCAGTTGGTGTTGCCATGCTAGTGAACTGCGGCTTTCACGTAGCAGTTTGCAGCCCTGGCGCACAGCTCTCCGGCTGCTATCCGGACTTTATGAGGCTAATCCCGGCGAGTGCTGCATTGATATGGTCAAAGACTGGAGCGGGATACAAACCGAGACCAAGAACGACCAATATCAGCACAATAATCGCGACTGAAGGGACGAATGCCTCACTTCCTACGCGCTTTCCTACTTCTTCGCCGAGAAAAGCCTGTCTCAGAGCCCTCGAATAGGCAAGCGTTAGCAAGAGTCCGACCCCAATTATCCAGATGGAAATCGCACCCTGAGCCTGCCTGGCCGCACTTAGCAGAACCCAGCGGCTGGCAAATCCGCCAAAAGGCGGAAAGCCCGCAATCGACAAGCCACCCGCGATGAAGCCGATAGTGGCAACGGGCAATCGAGAAGCGAGCCCGCCCAACCTGGCGAGATCGGTGTTGCCACAGCAGCGAATCACAACTCCGGCGCTCATAAGGAGGAGAAGCATGCCCACAGACATTGTTACGGCCTCGAATACGGCCCCCACCAGACCCAATGACGAGACCGTCCCGATACCGAAAACTATCACACCCATCTCGCTCACTGCACTATAAGCCAGAACGCGATTGATACTCGGTTGGCCAAGGGCGATGGCTGCTCCTAGCAATGCTCCGATCATGCCCCCTGTCGTTAGTAAATTCCGCGCCTCGTCACTATCCAGTAACCAGGGGAAAGTTCTCAGAACGACGATGAGAAAGGCCAGAACGGCCAGACTAAGCAGCGAAACCAGCAGCGCCGTTACCATTGGCGGGGAATTATGGCTGAAATCGGGCAGCCAAAAATGAAAGGGAAAGCCAGCCAAGCGTATTCCGAAGCCAACGACGAGCAAGGCGAGAACCAGACGCGCGAGAAGAGCGTTTTCGCTGCTTAGACGATAGTAGTCCACCAGCAGGAAGGCAAAAACCAGGCAGACCGATGCGATAATAGCAGCCGCCAGATATTTCGTCGCTGAGTTAACTCCGCCTTTCGTCACGCGCGGCCCGCCAACAAACAGAACAATACCCACACCGATAATCTCTATCAACAAGGTAATGAGAATGAGGTTGTTAAGAAGCAGTATTGCGGCAATACCGCCCAAAACAACAAAGGCGGCGGCAGTCAGGTGATCGCTGCGCATGCCATAACTATACAGGACGATGATCCCGACAAGACCGATGATCAGCGAAAAAAGAAAGTGCGCTAATGGACTAACAGTCAGGGTCATCGTTCCAAACGAAAAGGCGTATTGCGAACCGACTCCACGCAAGATATAGAATTCAGCAAAGAGCAAACATAGGCTTAGAGTGGTTGCCCGAATTCTGACCTTGCCAAAGGCCTGACTGAGCACGGCGGCTGCGAAGGGCAAACCGATGAGAACGAGTAGTCTCATGGCTTTTCTTCTTCCGGGTTCGCAGCGATCCGGTCCAGACCAACAAGATAACCAACGGCGAGGGCGAGAACTATGCTTGTTAGACTGGAGAGGAGGAATCTGGCCAGGTTTGCCGTTTCCACCATTACTCCGGCAACCAGAGATGCCGCCAGCTCCAGCATAAGCAGGGCGAAGCCAACGCGCGAAACCTCTTGAGATAGCACAAGCGAAGACACGGAGGAAAACACCAACCAGTAGGCGCTGATGGTTATATCCGGGGAAAAGTCCGGCATCGGGTAAGACTGGGCCAGTCCAATGCTTATTATTGCGGCCAGCATGACTACCGCCACCCGAAGAAACAGACCGGCCGATGGAGTCCGCTTTCCCTTGGCATGAGCGGCGTGTCGAGAATAATGACTCGCGCGCTTGAAAGACTGAGCCAGAATCAACACGGCAACCAATCCGGCCAACAGGCGAACCATGCCCAGCTCTGGAATGATCTCAACTACCATAAGAACGGCAACCGCTACGTACTGAAGGCTCAGAGAGATCAGGCACAATCGCCAATCGCTGCTGATAATAGTAACGGAGCCGCCGATTATGAGAACTACAACCGCCATGAACGTCAAGCTCAATATATTACTCCAAAAGTGACAATACGACAGCAAGAGCCGCCAGCAGAATTGCCATCGGACTGTAGCTCGTGTCAGTCGGAGAAAACAGCTTTCGCAAAGCCGCACCCACTCCGGCAAACATTCGCCAGACAGAATTATAGACACCGGTGGTGTTCATAACCCAGGGAAACCAACCACTTGCGTGGCTCACCGCGGCCCTAACTGCAGGTTTCTCCTTGCCAGGCAATGCCACTCTCTGACCGGCGCTAGCCGGCTGCGCAGAACGATGGCCGTCAACAGCAACCATATAAGCAATAGAACCGAGCAAGGTTGGGAGGGCCATCAATACGAAAGTGAAGGCCGAAGTCAGGAAGCCGGCGCCATGCATCCCTGTAGGCAAGGGGATTTGAGATGCCAATCCCAACCCCTGCGTAACCATCTCTACAGCGGGACCTACAAGCCAATCAATCAGCACAAATGGAACAAAGCCGAAGATCACGATGGGAATGGCCAGCAGCCCCGCACTGATGAGAGGAAGCCGTTCCCGCTCAGACCCATAGGCAGCGCGGCTGAACCGTCTTCGAAAGAAGACCCAATCGAAGGCCCGCAACAGAGTGACAAAGATCAGGAAATCCACCACTATGGTCAATATGCCAAAGGCCACATGGTTAGCTTCGACCGCTGCGCCGAAGATCATCCATTTGGCGACGAAGCCCAGGGTCGGAAACGGTACTCCGGCCAGGGTCAGAGAAAACAAAGCGAACAACAGCGCCGTACGTGGCTCGCGTTCAACCAATCGTCCCAGCTTGATTACGTTTCCCGTGCCGGTCGATCGCTCAATAATTCCGGCGCAAATCATCATTCCGCATGAGGCCAGCGTACAGTTCACGGCGATGAGCAAGGCGGCCGCCACAGAAGCAGGTGTGTTCATACTGAACCCGACAAAAGCATAGCCCAACTGCACAGTCGCCAGGAATACGGTAATTCCCCGCAAGTGTGTCTGCTTCAAAGTATAGATAACACCGGCTACCATTGTGAGAGCGCCAATTGCCATCAAGCTCTGATGCCATTGTACTCCGACCTGCAGGCCAAACAAGGACTGGGAGCGCTCCAGCAGATATATCCCTGCCCAAGGAGCAAACACCATCCCCAGAAGTGCGGCTGCTGGTAAAGGAATGCGGAGATTAACCGCCGTCCATGGATGAAAAGGATACTGGTAAGATACGGCCGCGGCAGCGAGGAGGAATCCGAACAAGAGGACCCAGGGAACGCTTTGCGGGCCTGCTGGCATAAAGCTTTGACTCAGGTTCTGACCTGTTAGGGCAATCGCACCAACGAGTACTCCTGTTGATGGCAGACCGGCAAGCAGAAACGATCTGACGGCAGCCGGCGTGGTGACGCTACCGTGGTGCCAGAACATCATGGAAGCTGAGCTGACAATTACCCAGATCTGAAGGCCAATATAGGCAACGAGAATGTTCCCGGCCAGAACCAGGTTGGTAAAGGCAGCCCCCGAGACTAGAACAACGCAGTATAGCACCAGTTGTCTCCTCGGCTCCGCGGTGACGTAGTGAGAAGCGTACAAAACTAGAACCAGGGCTGCAAATAGGGAGACAACGAGCAAACCATAGGAGATAGCGTCAAAATAGTAGTTGTAGACAACCGGCGCCATGCCATCATACCCTGACAGCCACGTGAACAGAGTCGTGTTTATCGGCCAGGTTGTCCGCGCCATAGACAGCACAACTGCCAGGGCTGTACCAATAGATGCCAAAGCAACCCATCGCTTCACATCAGGGAAGGGCAGGAGGTCTGCGATCAGTACGATCGCCACACCTGCCACAAGAATAAGGGTTGGTACAAAGAGGAAGAAATCTGGCATTACTAAGGCTTACCTGCTAGGAGGAGCCAGACTCTCCTTGGGAGGAGTAGCTCTGCTCGAATACTATGGTAGCAACAGTGCCGCCGTCAGCGGCCAAAGTAAAACGGCCTTGCAGTTCATTCACAACAAGGGTATCCACAATCTGGAGGCCCAATCCCGCCTGTTGGCGCAGGTCAAACCCCTCAGGTAGGCCTCTGCCATCATCAGTGGTTGCGATCGTTATCTGATTGCCCTCTACAGAGGCGGCGATATGGATGTTTCCTTCGTCCCTGCCTGTGAACCCATGAGATATAGCGTTACTCAATATCTCGTTAAGAACCAGGGCGAGGACCGTGGCCTCGCGCGATCGCAGTGTGACGTCTCCCCCCGTTATCCGGGACTTGACTCTGATTCCTGGCTGAACAGAGCTCAAACTGGCTGTTTCGATGATGGTCATGGCCAAATCCGACACGCTGACAAGTCCGATCCGTCTCTGAGACAGTAGATCGTGGACGGACGCTATGCTTTGAACCCGACCGACGCTCTCCCTTAACGGATTGGCGATTTCACTTGACTTGGAATGTCTCGCTTGCAAGGACAGAAGGGCCGCCACGGTCTGGAGATTATTCTTCACCCGATGGTGCATTTCTGCCAATAGGGCTGACTTTACGCTAAGGTTTCGTTGGGCCTCGTCATACAATCTTGCATTGTCCAAAGCAATGGCCGCCTCGTCCGCGAAGCTGGACAACAGTTGAACCTCATCAATGGTGAACTCGTGTCTGAGCCGGGTGAATACAAGTAGAGCGCCCAGAGTCTTGCCCTTGGCATTCAGTGGCACGGAGAAGACCGATCGAAATCCCTCAACTTCCGCGAGAGAAGAAATGGCGCCAGCGCGCGGATCGGTCAGAATGTCAGCGACGGCCACTGATCTTTCCATGAATATCGAGTCGCCTACTGTAGCTGTCTTCATACGGGACCGCCATCCGGCAAGCTGGTCATGGTCCAAACCGTGGGCAGCCACCATTGTAGCTTCATGGCAGTCTTCTCCCAACTGGAGAATCGCCGCCATATCGGTTGTGCTCAAGGCCACGGCCTGCGCGACTATTAGATTCAAAACCTTCTGAAGATCCAAAGTAGAGGCGATCATGCGGCTAACACGCTGCAAGGTAGAAAGCTCAATAACCTTCTGCTGCAACTTCTGATCAGTCTGATCGTAAAGCTTCGCGTTCTCGATAGCAATGGCCACTTGTCCGGCTACGGTCTCGAGAAAACTTACCTCTCCCGCGTTGAAATCCGTGGGCTTGAGGGTCTGAATATTAAGCACACCAACAAGCTTGTCAGCGGAGAACAGGATAATTGGCACAGAGACAATCGACCGGTATGGTTCTTCGCGCAAACCGGCCACATAGTAAAAGCGCGGATCGGACCAGGCGTCACGCAGGGCGATTGGCCGTCCTTCCTTGGCGACAATTCCCGTGATGCCCTCGCCAAGTCGCACCGAAACCTGCCCAACAGCGTCCGGATTCAACCCCGAAGTCGCGCGCAATACTAGCCGCTCTTCATCTTCATACAAGAATATCGAGCAAATGTCCGCCCTAATCACGTCGGCCACTGTTTCCACAATCAGGCTAAGTGTGGCGCCCAGTTGCATACCACTATTGGTAGCATGATTAACTTTTCGCAGAGCAGCCAACTCTGCTAACTTGAATAGAAGCCGTTGATCGGTCTGCTCGTGCAACCTGAGGTTGGTAGCACGGAGTTCCTCGACCTCTTTCTGAAGCTGCTGGATCGACTCCCTATCGGTTGGAGCCTCTGCCATTTCTTGACTCATAGTTCTAACCCGCTTGATTCGAATAGACTCTCAAAACCAGGATCATAAGAACGGAACTCTTGAACGCTTGTCAAGAGCTAGACGGTAGTATACGGATGACTAAGCCCGTTGTCAAACGAGTGATACCTAGCGACCGGCCGTCAATAACCTGCCGAATACCTCATTGCCGAGCAACCTGCCGCGAGGGGTCAGGGTAATGGCTGCCCCACTGCAGTCCACAAGACCCAAGCTGCTCAGTTCCTCGATCTCTCTGCCAAACACCGCGCGAGGGTCGAAACCGAACCGGCGGTGGAACGATTCATCACCCATTCCCTCGGCCAGCCTGAGATTCAGCATGGCCGTCTCCGCCATCTGAGTCGACCGGTCAAGCTCCAAAACATCTGCCACCCCACCCAGAGTCCGTGCAACAGAAGCGAAAGAGTTTC
>JAUSEJ010000622.1 GCA_030650265.1 Dehalococcoidia bacterium
CTATTCCCCCGTTTAGTGACGTTCGTTTTGAGCGATTCTTGAGTCGCCAAGTGTAGAAATCTTACGGCTTTGGAGGTCTAACACATGAGTCTAAGAGGCAAGGCCGCAATTGCCGGCCTCGGGATCACCGCACAGGGGCGGATCTTTGGCCGAGACTCTTCCGACTTCGCTGCCGAGGCCATAAAGCTGGCCCTCGAGGATGCCGGCCTGAGAAAAGACGAGTTGGACGGCCTGCTCATCAACTCCGGCGTCGCCTACGATGGGCTGAGCGTTCCGCTCCAGAACACTCTTGGCTTGCGCAACATCAGGTTGCTGAATCACATGAATGCCCATGGTGCTACGGCAGGAGCCATGGTCAAATTCGCGGCTCTGGCTATCGAAGCGGGAATGGCCGATGTGGTGGCCTGCGTCTTCGCCGATGCGGCTGTAAAGCCAACTCGCTCAGGGAGCGCCGCTTATGCCAAAACCAGTCTCCCAGCAGGCATGGCGAGCCTCACTGCCTTCTACGGCCACTTTGGCGCCGCCACAGCCCGTTTCTCTCTGGCAGCCCGGCGGCACATGGATCAATACGGCACAACCAGCAAGCAGTTTGGCGAGATCGCGGTGGCGGAGCGAGCCTGGGCCGTGAAGAACCCGCTGGCACAAATGCGAACTTCCCTGACTATCGAAGACCACCAGAACTCCCGCTACATCTGCGATCCTTTTCGTCTACTCGATTGCTGTCTGGTGTCCAATGGCGGCGTGGCAGTCATTGTGACCTCGGCTGAGAGAGCGAGAACCCTGAAACAGCCGCCTGTATACATACTTGGTATGGGGGAAGGGCATCCCGGCGACCCAGGCAGGGCGGATTGGGATCCTTCGACTCAAACCGGCGCTGCGGTCGCGAAAGAGACAGCTTTCAAAATGGCCGGCGTCTCCCTCTCCGACATTGACCTTTGCCAGATCTACGATTGCTACACCTACACGGTTCTCGTAACCCTCGAAGACTACGGTTTCTGCGAGAAGGGGGAAGGTGGACCGTTCGTCGAAGACGGCAAACTCGGCCCGGGGGGTTCGCTACCCACGAATACCGGCGGTGGCCAACTCTCCGCCTACTATATGTGGGGCATGACACCGTTATCCGAGGCGGTAATTCAGGTTCGCGGCCAGGCTGGCGAGAGGCAAGTTAAGAAGCACGAACTTACTCTAGTAACTGGCAACGGCGGAACCCTCGCCTATCATTCCACTCTTATACTAGGCAGCCATTCGTAGTAAATTTGTTCACAATTGCGACTTGGAGGAGATAAGTCATGTCGGATTCTGCAAGACCAGCGCCGGTGCCAGACGAGGCTTCCATGCCGTTCTTCGAAGGAGCCAAGCGCCGTGAGTTGATGATTCAGAGGTGCAAGACCTGTGGCGCCCACTTGTATCCCACTAAGCTGCGATGCGATATCTGTCTGGATAGCGATATCGAGTGGGTAAAGGCCAGCGGCAAGGGACAGATCTACACGTTTGC
>JAUSEJ010000050.1 GCA_030650265.1 Dehalococcoidia bacterium
GAATCCTCGACCCAGAACCCCAACACTGGCCCCCGTCCCCTGTCCCCTGTCCCCCGCCAGGCCGCGGTCTTTGCCGTCTGTGGCCTCGTCGCTTTGGGGGTGTCGGCCATTCAGCTTATCCCCAGCTTCGAGCTTAGCCAGTTGAGCGTACGCGCCGAAATTAACTACGCGACTTCAGTCCAGTACTCATTGTCTCCGGCCCAGTTGGTGAGCCTCTTCGTTCCTGGTTTCTTCGGCAGGGGCCCCCTTGACTATTGGGGACCGTGGGTCCGAACAGAAATGGGCTATGCTGGAGTGCTGACTCTGGTGGCCGGCCTCGTCGCAATCGTCCTGCGCCGACAGCGCGAGACCCTCTTCTTCCTTCTGCTCGCCATCGTCAGCCTATCGCTGTCGCTGGGAGGGCACAGCCTGACTCAGGGGTGGCTCTACTCGGTAGGCGCCGGCTTCGATAAGCTGCGGGCGCCAGCCCGGTTTCTCTTTCTCTTTGATTTTGCTCTGGCGGCTCTTGCCGGTTTAGGGATCGACCAGATGCTGAGGCCGCTGACGCACGGAGAAAAGATGTCGCTGCGAGGAATTGCCAGATACGTCACCTTCTTCGCGGTGGTTGTGGCGGCAGGAGCGCTGCCGCCTTTCCTCTACTTTCTCTTCGACACCATCGGCGCCGGCGGCGGACCAACCGTTGCTAGGCTAACGGGGATAGTCGAGGGAATAGCTCTCTTCCTCCTTCTCCTCGCTGGCTGTGTCGCACTACTCTGGGCCAGAGTGAAGGACTGGATCGGCCCTGCTGTATTAGGCGGATTGGCCGTCGCCTGGATGGGCTTCGACTTGATGACGACGGGATTCAATGTCGAGGTTGGGACCAAAGACCCCACAGGCAACTTCCAGCACCCGGGTGTGATCAACTTCCTGAAGCAAGACAAATCCCTGTACAGGGTCGATTCCGTTACTGATGTCTGGGACGTTTGGCAGCCCGACACCACGCTGCTCAACGGTATTCCCGATATCTGGGGAGTGTACAACCCCATGATTAGCGCCGACCTGGACAACTACTGGGCCAAGCTGGGCAGTCGGAGTTCACCTCTGTATGATCTCATGAACGCGAAATATCTGATCGGGCACAAGGGCGTGCCGTTGGCCAAGAAGTTCGAACTGGTCTATGATGACGATCCTCAAGTCAGCGTCTTTCGCAACAGCAAAGCATTGCCCAGGGCCTTCGTCGTCTATAGCGCCGACGTTATATCGGACAAAGACCAGGCTTTCGAGGCAATCCACGACAAGACATTCGACCCAACGCAGAAAGTCATTGTAGAAGGAGGACAACCTATAACGTCGACCATTTTGAACTCCTCCGTGGTATTCACGGCGTATTCCGCCAACGAAATGGTAATTAAAGCCTCTGCCGCTGCGCCTGCCTATCTGGTCTTGAGCGAAGTCTACAACGATGGCTGGAAAGCCATCGTTGACGGACAGCCACAGAAGATACTGCGAGCCGATTACCTATTTCGGGCCATTCCTCTCCCTGCAGGCGACCACGAGGTGCGCCTCGTCTTCGATCCCACCTCATTCAGGCAGGGGGCCACCCTGACGGGACTGACGTGGGCGGTCCTGGCCGGAGCGACCGGTATCGGTTTGCTGAGACGACGGCAAAGGCCAAAGTCGAGGCAAAACCTGCCTTAGGCTAAAGCCATCGGCTCATAGCTCAAGCGTGCTATAGCACGCTCGGGAACAGCAATCCATACGTGCGCTGTCTGAACCGCAGATTTTCCGGATTGCGCGGATTCAACTCCTCGAAACGCCCAATTCATCGTCGGCCGAACGGAACATCAGCGAAATCCCTGAATCTGTGCAATCAGTGGTTCAGGCATGTTGAATCAGGCATGAGATAAACGATGGCGATGCGGGAGTACCTTGAAGTGACCCGTGAGGGCAACCGAAGGACTGACTGACTTGATAGACCGACTCGGCTGATCGCAAGCGTTGCGGGTCACATAACATAAGAACGCGACCAGGTCGA
>JAUSEJ010000624.1 GCA_030650265.1 Dehalococcoidia bacterium
TCAAACGTCTGGGCTCGTTCCACATGAGGAACGGCATGGGCGTGAGAATCGACCGGGACTTCTCGAGCCCGTACCGGATCGGGAAGTTGGAGTCAGGCCAATTTGCCCTTTTTGGAGAAGGCAACGTGAAGGTCGCCCTCGTCGGCGGCGCCACGCTGATGCCCCCGAACGGCTACAAGACATGGCAGGAATCCCGCGATTCTCTCATCGAAGGAGTCCGCTGGATGATCGAGCACGGCATCTTCCCCACCCCCTTATGCATGCGGCTGGGACCGGGATCCCAGTACGGAAACAATCCCGCCAATCGGGCCAAGCTTCCACCAACGGAGTTCTATCTGGAGGTAGCGCTGGCCCACGATGAGGCTATGGTGGAGTATAATCGCTACGGGACGATGAACAAACTGGCTCACTGCCCCCTCGATTGTTTTGACAATCATTATTCCGGTGACTTAGGGATCTTGCGGCTGGCCGGGAACATGGGAAATTGGCTGGTGGGCACGATCCCCGAAAAAGCAAACTGACTAAAAAGTTCGTTTCATCGCTGGAATCACCGATGAAAGCACACGTGGAGAGTGTAGGATAGGAGCGGGAACCCGGGAAAGCACAAAACTACCTTGCCAATTCACCTGACTCCTCATCGCTGCCTTACCTTTACATAGGAGGTCCCGCAATGAGCCGGATTGACGATCTGCAGAAGAGATATCCGACGATTCCACGAGACATCATCGTAAAATGGGAGATTGGCGTTCGCGGTCTAAGAGATAGCGAGGCGCTCGCCAGGCTTGGCACGTGGCAACGCAACCTGGCAACCTACCAGAGCTATGACCGGGGTTTATCACTGAAGGGGATGGCCCAGACACATCCGGAGAGGGTGAGGGAGGGCGCTCTGCTCCGTCCGCCGGGCTTCATGATTACCAGGGGTGGTGAGTCCATGCGGATTGATATGGACCTCACCAGCCCCTATGAGGTGATTGAAGAGGCATCGGGTCGCTATGCCCTATACGAAGGGGATGATAGGGCGGAGGCCGTGTACTTCATCCCTCCTGAGGCAAAAGCGAAAGAACTTCTTACGAGAAACGGCACTCCGGTAACAAGTCTAGTAACCAATCTCATGTACACGAATAACCAATGCTTCATGATCTCCCCCGTACGGTTCTGCGAGTACTTCACCACAGGCGACGACTGCAAGTTCTGCAACTATAATGCCAGCCAGGAGGACGCTCGCTCTGCCGGCCTCCATCGTCCAGTTAAGGCCAATCTGGAGGAAACCGCGGAGGCCTACCGGCTGATGGCTGCAGAAGTGCCGCAAATCATCGAGGGACAAATTCAAACCGGCGGTTTTGCGGACAGCGAGCAGGAGTCGAACGTCTACCTCCGGTTCGTGGAAAAAATCGCTAGCTCGACATCCTACTTGCCCAACCTCACCCTTCGCACGCAGCCGATGACACGAGACATGATGCAGAGACTGAAGGATGCCGGAACCGCCTGTGTCAGCTTCAATCTCGAGGTATGGGACCCGGAGATATTTGCGGAGGTTTGCCCCGGCAAGGCCAAACACCGCGGGCGAGAGCGCTATTTGGAAGCCTTCCAAGAAGCGGTTGAGGTGTTTGGCCGGGGTTCTGTAGGTTGCGACCTCTTAGGGGGCGTCACACTGCAGGCCAAGAACGGCCACAAGACATGGCAGGAAGCCCGGGATTCTCATATTGAGGGGAACGAATGGCTGATCCGGCACGGCGTCCTGCCCGTTTGTCTTCCCCTGCGTCTGGGAGCTGGTTCCGTGTATGGCGACGACCCCTCAAGTCGCGGCAGGCTTGCGCCCACAGAGTACTATCTGGACATGGCTCTCGCCCATCACCGGACCATGATGGAAACCGGAATGTACCAGAAGCTTAACAAACTACTCTACTGCCCTATCGACTGCATTCGCGGGTACTGCGCAGAATTGGGGATGCACGCTCTCGCTGGAGGCCGTGGGAATTGGGCGGCTCTAGCTGGCTTCCCCGACGAGGGAAACTGGATCAAGCGATTTGTCGAATCACAGAAGTAATGGTTAGGAGGCTGCGATGACAAGTTCAACCCGATACCCCGGTGGGGAACCTTTGTTTGAGGTCGTTTGGCCCCTCGGCAAGTCTGCCGGCGGACCGGCCATCAAACCCAGTTCACCGGTCACGGATCTGAATGGTAAGACCGTGGCGGATATTTTGGGTCGAAGTTTCAAAGGCGATAAGATGTCACCCATCATTCGCGAGCGGCTAAGGGAGCGTTTCCCCAATGTGAGATTCGCCGACCGCGATGTCTTCGGGAAGATTCGAATCCACGACGCCGACGAGGTCCAGGTGGTTGCCGGACTTCCTGCATTGTTACACCAACATGGCGTCGATGTCGTTATCATGGGTGTGGGGTCCTGAGGCAGTTGCACACCCGCCGTGGTGCGGGCTAGCATCGAGGCCGAGAAGGCAGGTATCCGAACTTGCTCAATCGTCGCCGGCGCCTTCGCCCCTCAGGCAAGAGCCGTATCCCAAGCCATGGGATTCAGTAATCTAGCGCTCGCCGAGTATCCGGGCGTCATTCTGTTTGACCGGGCGGAGGAGTTTCAGGAGCGTGTAGCGGGGGCTGTAGTTGACCAAATCGTCGATAGTCTTGCCAGATCGCTGGAGATGACGGTGGTGGAGGCCGAGCCCGGACCGAGGGACATCGTCTTTGCGGGAACCCTGGACGAGGTCCAAGAACACTTCCACAAGAAGCTATGGAGCGATGGGTTGCCGGTTATCCCACCTACTATAGAGCGAGTGGAAAGGTTTCTCCGATTTACAGACCGCTCGCCTGAGGAAGTTTTGGGCCGTCTGCCACCGGAGAAGCGAGAAGCGACAGTTTGGAATGTGGCAGTGAATGGGGTGATGTCGGGCTGCCGGCCGGAGTATATGCCCATTCTCCTGGCCATCGTGGAAGCCATCTCCGAGCCAGTGTGGCGAATCGAGGACGCTGGCTCAACGC
>JAUSEJ010000067.1 GCA_030650265.1 Dehalococcoidia bacterium
TTACTTTTACGCTTTTGGCGGCGGCGCCAGATCAGAAAAGACTGGCGTTCCCCTAGCCGAGGTCAAGAGAAGGATGCAAGCTCTCGCCCCGGATCCTGATGGTGAGAAGCTGTTCCAGCGCATGTCTTTGGCCGGCATCGACATCACTGTCATCTGTGTTACGGACAACATCCGCAATGTGCCGGCCGATAGCGACATTATGTCTATCAACCGGACCTGGGCTCAGTTTGCCGATCGAAGTAAGGGCAGAGTCGTCGCTCTTGCGGGAATCGACCCACGCCGCAAGGAGGCCCCGGATCTCTATCGCCGTTGCATCGAAGAATTCGGTATGGGAGGCCTGAAATGGCATCCCGATTTTGGGCATTATCCCAATGACGAAGATGCCTATAAGGTCTTGAAGGTAGCCGAGCAACTGGGAAAACCTCTATTAACTCACACCGGTCCGCTGCCAAAATTCTATCCAGGCCCCCACTGGCGCTCGAAATACGCTGACGTGCGACTACTCGACGAAGTGGCTCAGGATTTTCCTGGCCTTAAGATCATCGCGGCCCATATGGGACGCTTCGATTGGCCGCAGTGGGCCCAGTTGGCACAATATCGCCCCAACCTCTACGGCGATTTGGCGATGTGGCAGATCTTCGCCGTCGCCAGCTATGACCGTTTTTGCCGCAACCTGCGCGACATTTTGGATATCGCGGGAACAGATAGCGTGATGTTCGGCAGCGATGGGCCAGGCTACACCGCTTTGGTTACCAATGAGGAGTTCGTGCAAATCTTGCGAGACCTACCTCAGAAAGCGCCGTCTGGCATCAGGTTCACGGAGGATGAGGTGACGGCGATTCTCGGAGGCAACGCACAAAAAGTGTTCGGAATATAGCTCGAATCTCGCCTCCGGTGGCAAGGGCATGACTGCCCTACGATGCAGCATTGGCGCAATGTTGCATCGTAAACTACTGAGAGTTCGAGGCGCGCTACGACCGATTCTGGAGGTAGGCCGCGGGGCGATCCCGCCAGGGCCGACAGGCAAGCGGGACTGCC
>JAUSEJ010000074.1 GCA_030650265.1 Dehalococcoidia bacterium
GTCCGCGCTGCCCGAGGCGAGGGTCTTCCCATCGGGCGAAAAGACCACGCCAATTACATAGTCGGAATGCCCGCTGAGGGTGCGAACTGATGTAAGAGGCGCTGCAGGCGTCGACGTCCCGGCCGGCGCAACGGTAACTGACAGCCTCGGAGTTGCGGATATAGCCGGGTTAGGAGTAGCCGAAGCCGCGGTGGGCGTCGTCGTCCTGACCGTGGTCACAGTAACTGAGGGCACTGGACTTGAGGACACTGCCCGGCTGGGAGTAGCCGATGGCGCTGAAAGAGTCGGCGTCCTAACTGGCGTGGCGGTGTCAACGGGCATGGGACTTGACGACACAACCGCTGGAGAAGTCGCCGAAGGCGCGACAACCGGAGTGATCGTCAAAGCTTGTTTCGATTCATTGGCGCCCCGGCCGCTCAAGTAG
Organism: Dehalococcoidia bacterium; assembly: GCA_030650265.1. The sequence continues at coordinate 425 of JAUSEJ010000074.1, forward strand.
ATGTAGAGCCCCGCTCCTAGAACCACCAACAAAAACAGGGCTCCGATAATGACCGGCACAAATGGGAATGATCTTTGACCTGAGCTCAGGGAAGCAGGTACCGGCGGAACACTGGCCAGCGATTGGCCACAGCTCAGGCAGAACTTACTACTTGCCGGGTTCCTGGCGCCACATTGGCTACAGAAAACCTCGGTCGGCGGAGACAGCTTGGCCCCGCAATTCGTGCAGTACTGCGTCCCCTCAGGATTGGCAGTTTGACAGTTCGGGCAGATCATCTTCGACCTCCTATCGCTCTAATTCCTCGCTAAATCTCATCTCCGACGGCGAAGGCCACACAAGAACCTAAACTGACTCGGTTGTTCTCCTATTTTGACACTGGTGTTAGAGGCTCGGTACTGACTGCGTCTGAGCTTAGCACCTTCCATCCCTTCGATTCCTTAACTAGCGTATAATCCACCGTCATTCGAGCGTCCTGGCCGGTCATATGCATGGTGACAACTACTCTTGCTACTGCGCGTCCATCTTTATTACTAGTCACCTTGATGTCCTCAAATTTGAATTTCACGTCATAACTTGAAATCTGTTTGAAAGTCTCGTCATTATCTGACCTTTCTTTTGAGTCGGAGGCCAAAGTATCCAAAAAACCCTTTGCGTCACGATTGTTTATGAGGTCGGCTTGGGAGTTTATTACATGGCGTATCTCAGCCTCATCGCCTCCACCAAAACAACTTGCTACGGCCGTCAAGTTCAGGAAGATTAGAAGCACTGCCAAATACTTTAACATTCGATACTCCCTTCTAGTAATCATGCTGTCGGTTCTTAGGCCTTTTCAGGGTTCAGGCTCCACGCCGCTGCGATTGTCTGTTGGTCAATCGCCGAAGATGTTCCCCATATGACACCAACCGGGTCTATTCTGGCTGCATTGTTGCCCTCCCCACAACAATCCGTCTATTTTGCTGAGGCTTTCTTGGCTGGTCAATGCCGGTTTGACACTGATGCGCCTTTGGTGTCTTAGCAACGGGGTCCAACCAAGGTTGAATCTGCGTGGTCGACTAGCTATTGCCATGGCTGTATCGTTGAAATCAGACCATTCGCTTTGAAAAGCGATGGACGGTCACAAACGATCGGTTCTTGCCAATCGGTCATGAACTCCACAAAACAGGTAGGCGTTTACTCATTACCCTAGAATAAAGTGGTCTTTGCAAAGACCACTTGTCGTCGAACGTCACTATAGATACTTGCCACTTGCTTGTCAATACCCGGACCCTCCATCATCTTGACTACGGGCCAGCAATTCTGTTAACCTCTGCGTCAGGAGGGCACACTGTGTCGACGAAAGCCAATCTTCTAGACGCCATCGGACATACGCCTCTGGTCGAACTCACTAGATTTAGCCCGAAGCCCGAGGTTCGTCTCTTTGCCAAGCTGGAGGGGCAAAACCCCACCGGCAGCTTGAAGGACCGCATTGCCAAGTACATGATCGAGGAGGCCGAAGCCAGCGGACGGCTGACACGCGATCAGATCATCATCGAGGCCACCACCGGCAACACCGGCATAGCCCTGGCCATGGTCGGGCGCCAAAAGGGGTATAAAGTGCAGGTGGTCATGCCCGAGAACGTCATTCCAGAGATCAGGCTGCTACTGGAGGCTTATGGGGCTGAGGTGATCTGGGTGGCTAGCACCCTCGGCACAAAGGGAGCAATAGAGCGTGTCGAGCAACTAGCGGCCGACGAGAAGTATTTTGCTCCCCGCCAGTTCGCCAATCACATCAACGCCTTGGCCCATTACGAGACCACTGGCGTGGAAATACTGGAAGATCTGCCGGTGGTAGACGTCTTCCTTGCCGGTCTTGGCACCGGCGGGACAGTGATGGGCGTAGGGAAAAGGCTGAAGGAGAGTTGCCCCCAGGCCAGGATAATAGCCATAGAGCCCCATCCTGATAGCCTTGTTCACGGGCTGCGGAGCCTCGAAGAGGGGTTTATCCCTCCTATTCTCGACCTGACGAAGCTGGATGGGAAGTTCGTGGTCACCAGCCGGGACGCCTTCCTGGCCACCCGCGCCCTGACCGAGGTCGAGGGCATTTTCGCTGGCATCTCCTCCGGCGCCGTGCTCCACTGCGCCCTCCGAGTCGCCAGACGGATAAAGCGGGGCAACATCGTTATGCTTTTCGCCGACGGCGGCTGGAAGTACCTGAGCACCGGCCTCTGGACGAAAGACATCGCCACCCTCGAAAGGGACATTGAGGACAAGATCTGGTGGTAAGACGTAGAGTCTGGCTAATGCAACGACGGCTATTCTATGGTAATATACGGCATAATTCGGGCTCCTGAGGAATGCTTGGGAAAACAAACGCTGATTCCCGTGTTCCTGCGTAGGCAAGTTAGGCCCGAAGGAGGTTGAAGATGCACAATCATACCGAAGGAATACGGGCCGCGAGCAAATGGCGCCGGCTCATGGTCTTCGGCGGTCTTCTGGCTCTCGCCAGCCTGTTGTTCCTAACATTGGGTTGCGACGGAAAGTCGTCGACGTCAACGCCCACTATCGACCCGGGTGCTCCCTTTCAGCATTGGGAAGGGAATCCGAACGCTAAAGTGGTGGTGGATGAATGGACGGATCTGCAGTGACCAGGCTGCGCTGCAGTCGCGCCGACGGTCCGTCGGTATGTAGCAGAACACGAAAAAGATGTTAAGTTCGTTTTTCGCCACTTTCCTTTGAAGAGTCACGAGTTCGCCTTCATCGCGGCAGAGGCGATTGAAGCCGCCGGCGAGCAGGGGACGTTTAGGGACATGCGCGACCGGCTGCAGGCCGATGTGTCTCTACTCAGCCTTGCCTACATTACGCGGACAGCCACAGACCTCGGTCTGGATATGAAGAGATTCAACGCGGCGCTCGCGGATCATCGATTTGCGCCCCGCATTCAGGCCGAAGTCGACGAGGGCCTTCGTATCGGCATCAACGCCACCCCTACCTTCGTGATCAATGGTCGCCAGTATAGCGGCGTCCCAACCTACGAACAACTTGACGCGGCAGTGCAGGAGGCTCTCAAACAGAGCGGCAAGTAAGTCACCCGGCGATGTCGATCATTAGATCGATCCTGCTATCGAGCCCGGGTCTTGTGCCTTCATACACCGAACGTCTTAACCCGCTTTTGGGCACCTCTGCTACTTGCAAGCAATAGGCATTCCGTAGATAATACAGTTTAGCATTATATACTGTAATCACCAGGGCGTCAGGCTTTGTCTGACGTCCGGTTTTACTTGTTGTAGGGGGTTGGATCTTGTTGGACAATGGCGCTATTTCGACGGCTAATGCCGATGGCCAGCTTTTTCTGGGCATGGACATTGGCGCCGTGAACGTTCGGATGGCCGTGGTGGACCACTCCGGCCAGATAGTCTCTCTCGACTCCGAACGAATAGTGAAAGGACCGGCAGCGGCGGTTGCTGCCTTGATAAAGCGACTGGAAGAAGCCGTGCCCGCGGCAAACATTATGGGCGCTGGCGCCACCGGTTCCGGCCGTGAAATCTATGACGGACAGGATGGCTGGCAAATATTTACTTCGCCCTACTGTGCCATCGCCGGATTGCTTTGGGACAGCCCCGATGTGAAGACGATCATCGCGCTTGGCGGTCAAAGTTCGATCGTGATTGGACTGGAAGGCGGAATGGACAAGCCGTGGCGGGTCGCCCGTTCGCCGCTCTGCGCCGCGGGCACCGGTCGCTTTCTTGAGCAACAATCCTCCCGTCTTGGCATTCTCATCGAGGGATTTGGGCCGCGCGCTCTGGAATGGACGAAAGCGCCGCCCCGGGTTGCCGCCCGCTGCAGCGTTTTTGCCAAGTCCGATCTCGTTCACCTTCAGCAGAAGGGCTGGCCGGTTCCCGCCATGCTGGCCGGACTCTCGGATAGCGTCGCTCGCATGATCCAGTCACAATGGCGAGACGATTTTGTCCCCCCCGTCTATTTCATCGGCGGCGTTGCGGCCAATGACGGGGTCATTCGGGCTCTCAACTCCTTGGTGAGCCAGCCGATCATCGTGCCCGCCAATCCTGCCATGCGCGAGGCATTGGGGGCCGCTTTGTTGACCAGAGAATCTCCCGCCCGCCCTGTGGCTCTATACCCGCACAACGATGGTGAGTCGGAAACCTATACCATCTCCCGGCGTCTGGCGCAGACCGTCTCCTCCAATGGCTGGAAGCCATGGGACTATAACGACAAGATGGAGGACGTGTACCTGGGCGTGGATGTTGGCTCGACCAGTACTAAGGCCGCGATCATCGACGCCGAGGGCAAGGTTCTAGTCAAGAACTACTTGATGACTGCCGGCCAGCCCCTTGAGGCCGTAAAGGAGTTGATGGCGAACCTCGTCCCGCTGGTCGAGGGCAAGGTTCGGGTAAGAGCCGTGGGAGTTACCGGCTCAGGCCGCTATCTTGTCGGCAATTTTATCGGCGCTGACCTCATCAAGAACGAGATCACGGCGCAAACGCGGGCAGCTCTGCAGACAGATCGTCAAATCAATACTATATTTGAGCTTGGCGGCCAGGATTCCAAGTACGTATACCTCGATAATGCCGTTGTCCTCGACTATCAAATGAACAAAGCCTGCGCAGCCGGTACCGGAAGCTTCATCGACGAACTGGCAGAGCAGTTGTCCATTTCTACCAAAACCGGCGAATTTGCCGACATGGCCTTCGCGGCCGAAACACAACTCGACCTTGGCGAGAGATGCGCTGTCTTCATGAGTCAGGCCGTCACTTCGGCCCAACATGCAGGCGTCTCATCGGAAGTCATCGTTTCCAGTCTGGCCACTTCTTTGGCTAAGAACTACCTTTCTAAGGTGGTCGGCGGCCGTCGCATTGGCAATCGCATCTACCTGACTGGCGCTGTCTTCTATAATGAAGCGGTGGTCTCTGCCTTCCAGTCCGAGTATCCCGGCAAGACCTTCGTGGTGCCGGAGCACAAAGAAGTCACCGGCGCCATCGGCGCGGCTTTGCTGGCCAAGGAGAGTCTCTCTCCCGATAGTAAATCGGAATTCAAGGGCTTTTCGAAAGTAGTGGAGGAAACCTATAAGCTCACCAACTTTAACTGCAACCGGTGCGAGCATAGCTGCTCTATTAGTGTGATGACCACCGGCGCCGGCCAGCGCCTGTTCTATGGGTCCCGTTGTGACCTCTACGACGCTGCCTCCGGGCCAGTCAAGAAGGGGAAAGTCTCTCCCCCGCCAACGCCCTTTACCACAAGGGAGGAGCTACTCTTCGAAGGGTACGATCCCGCTATCGGGACTGGCGTCCTCGTCGGCGTTCCCAGAGCCCTACTTACCTACGATTTGGCGCCTCTATTCACGGGCTTCCTGAATGCCCTCGGCGTTCGCGTCCGCTACTCTTCGCCAACCAACAAGGTCCTGATCGAGAAGTCGCTCGAGCAGGCCTATTCCGACAGTTGTTTTCCCGTCAAGCTGATTCACGGCCACGTAGCCGAGCTGCTCGATGAGGGCGCCGAATTCATCCTGATCCCAAACGCCATCCGGATGGCAAAGAAGGATGGCGAAGAAGATCAACGTTATTCCTGTCCTCTGGTGCAGGGCGCCCCCTACATCGTCGACTCTGTCTTCGGCCTTGGTAAACGGCTGCTGGATCCGATCATCGACTTCTCCATGAGCGACGAACTGGTAATTCGCAGTTTCGTCGACGTAGCCGGGCGGCTTGGATTCAGCAAGAAGCAGGGAGAAAACGCTGCCAGACAGGGCCTGGCCAAACAGAAGGAGTTTGAGGTCAAGCTGCAAGAGGCCGGAAAGCAAGTAATTGCCGATCTGGCGGCTAACCCCGATTCTTTGGGTGTGGTTCTGCTATCACGCGCTTACAACGCCCAGGATGCGGGCGCCAATCTGGGAATGGCGAATGCGTTGCACCGGCTGGGCGTTGTACCGATTCCCATGGATTTTCTACCCCTCGATACGGTCGACGTCAAGCAGATATCCGATCGGCCCTACTGGAACTACGAGCGGAAGATCCTCGCTGCCTCAAAGCTTATCGCTGAAAACCCGCAGATCTTCGGGCTTTTTCTCTCCAATTTTGGCTGTGGTCCCAATTCCTTCATTGAGAATATCGTGGAGGACATTATGGGAGGTAAACCGCTGGGCCATATCGAAATAGACGAACATGCGGCGGAGGCCGGGTACATCACCCGCATCGAAGCTCTGGTGGACACGCTCAGAGGCTATCGCCGCGCCGGCTTGCACCTCGCCGGCGATCCGGCGAAATACGCGCGGCGGGTTCG
>JAUSEJ010000625.1 GCA_030650265.1 Dehalococcoidia bacterium
TTTTTGGGTCAATCCTATCTTCGAAGGTATGCTGTCGCTCAGTGGCAAGGCGGATTGTTGCCGATCTCCGTTGGCCATGGCTGCGAACAGCAGTGGCCAACGGAGATCGGCGTGCGTGACTGTGACGTTACCCGACGCCGATATTTTCTAGCGCAAGCTGCAGACGGGCCTTAACCTCCATCGCCAGGGGACGGAGGTCTTCCCGTCCGACCAGCCCTAGCGCTGGCTCCGGGTCCATCATCGCCACCACCGAACCATCTCCCTCCTCGTAAACTATGACATTGCAGGGGAGCAGTAGGCCAATGTTGATCTCGCTCTCGAAGGCCTTATGGGCGAGCGGTGGATTGCAGGCGCCGAGGATCACGTATTGCCGGAAATCGACGCCAAGTTTCTCCTTCATCGTCTTACGCACGTCGATCTCGAAGAGAACGCCAAAGCCTTGCTCTTTGAGCGCTATTTTGGTGCGCTCGACGGCCTGGTCGTAGGTCAAGCCGGTTTCTTTGCCAAAGCCATAGGGTGTCACAACTGGTTTGGACATCGCTTTCCTCCAAAACAAAAGTATTAAGCTAACTTGAGTGGTCTCACGGACCCGGTCTTTCTCAGCCGCCTCAGGCGCATCCGAAGCTGGCGAGCCTCTCGTAAATCTCGTAAAGTCGGGCTTCTTCCAGTTCTTCCTCCAGCTTCTCGAGTTGCTCAAACATGGACGGCGGGACCGAATGGGCTGGCCAGCGTCTCTGCAAATCTTGAAGTCTTTCTTCGATATCTTTTGCGCTTTCGGTAATTGATACCATGGCGTACCCCCTTCCGGGTAGAAGCTCCGAAGTTCTCTATACTTGGGATGTATCGTATACCCCTACCCTGTATAGTAGCACTGGTGGCTGAATTTGTCAATAGAATTGCCAGAGCTCTTGACAAACTATACGGGGGTATGGTATAAAGATGGTAACAAATGTTTGGTTTGACTGAGCCATTCGGTCAGGCCAGCTAGAGAATTCCAGTGAGTGAGGTGAAAGATCATGCCTATGTTTGAGTACCACTGCAAAACGTGCGAAGCCAAGTTCGACAAGCTTGTGCGATCGGAGACGCCCGAGGCAGAAATCATCTGCCCGTCCTGTGGCAGTTCTGAGATCGATCGCAGGCTCTCTTTGTTCGGATGTATCGGAGGAGGGAAGGACTCTGGAGTTTCCGAACAACCCAAGAAGTGCTCGCCAAAGTTTGGCTGAGGAATCTGAGACCGCAAGCCGTTGGCTTGCGAAACGTCCCAGTTTTCGCTGTCCCGGCCGGTATTTTACCTCCCCGAATATGAGAGGAGAATAGAGTTTGGAAGGTCCAGACGACAAGATAATCCTCAGGCTTCACAAGATCGCCGGTCAGGTGCGGGGAATCGAGCGGATGGTGGAAGAGCACCGAAAGTGCGATGAAGTGCTGATCCAGGTCATGGCGGCGCGCGCCGCCCTTGACAAAGTGGCGGCGGAGATCATCGGCGCTCATATTGACGAATGTCTGGCCTCGCAGCCCCCCGCTAAAGTGCGCGAGAGCATCCAGCATATTTTGCGGCTGACCGGGCACGTTGCCTAGTCGCACACTCTATGCGGGGGCTGTTGGGGTCTTCAAGGCCATAGTTAGGACACTAATGGCCAGACCTCTCTGTCTCTCAAAGTTGGCACAGCCGTCTCGCCATAGGCCTGACATCGACTGCCTTCTCTCAGTTCAGGCAGACGTGCACGAAGTAACGGATGCTTCCTACCTCAAATGGGGCGCCAGGTCCATGCCTATGTGGCCTTCTTTTTCCAGCCGGGCATACTTCTCATCCGAGATACCCATGACTTCTTTGTAAACGTATTCGTTGTGCTCGCCCAGGCGAACGGCCGGTAGCCGGATCCGGTTGGGAGTGTAATCCGCCCGCCAGAGAAGACCGGGGGTAAGGTAGCTGCCGCATTCCTCTTGATAGAGTTCCTCGAACTGTCCCCTCTCGATGAGCTGGGGGTCATCGAAGGCATCCTTGTTGCTGATGACCGGACCGGCGGCGACACCTTGTTC
>JAUSEJ010000083.1 GCA_030650265.1 Dehalococcoidia bacterium
CACAAGAATTCGAGCGGTATCGGTGGCGAACGCCGCCACGCAGCAACCGATTGTGTCCAGAATTATCTGTTTGGCGGCATGCGCGACCTTAGGCGGCAGGTCGGAATACCTCGTTTCCACAGCCAGATCGACGAGGAGATCAGTATGTCCCTGTTCGAGCGGCGTATTGGCGGCGTTCACCATGGCCTCCTCCGTCCCAAAGAACTGGTTGTGCGGCGGTCCCTATTCACTCAAAGCTCTTGAACGTTCGATCACGGCCTCGACCATTTGACGGGTGGTGGCCGAACCACCCAGATCAACCGTCAGAGTCTTACCACCATCCAGCACTTCGGTAACCGCGCGCTCCAGACGGCGGGACAGCCGCAGCAGTTCCTCGTCATCGTGCCGGTATCCAAGATACTCCAACATCATCTTTCCAGCGAGAATCTGGCTGATCGGATTGACGGTTCCCTTGCCCGCCTTGCCCGGAGCCGTGCCATGGACCGGCTCGAACAGAGCGGCATTGTCACCATAGTTTGCTCGGGGTCCCAGCCCTACTGATCCCGTCGCCGCCACCGCCACGTCGGAGATTATGTAGCCCCAATCGTTCGGCGCCACGATTACATCGTAGTAGTCGGGGCGATCTACCAGGGTGCCAGCCAACGAGTCTGGCTTGCGAACTTCCACCTCGACGTCGGGAAACTCCTTCGCCACATTAAAGCACCCCTCGATGAAGAGACGTTCGCTCCCGATCGCGCCGGCGACTTGAAGGGCGCAAACGGTTACCTTCTTCCTTCGACGCTGGGCCAACTGAAAGGCAACCCTCGCCACCCGCGCAGATCCTTCTCGCGTTATGATGCGAATATTGCAGCCGACGCCTGGCGCGGGCTCGAAGAACGGGGACTGAAGCAGTCCCTCCATATTTTCGCGCACAATTACGAGGTCTATGTTCTGCCGAATGGCCTTGGTCACGCCTTTGTATGACTTGCTTGGTGTGACGTTGGCATAGACCTTAAGTTCATGCCTGAGATACCGCTTGGGAACATTGGGACGAGAAACCGCATCCTCAAGACTCGACGTGGCAGACGCTCCCGGCGCCTTGAATACCACGCCTAGCTCACGGGCCTTCTTCAAACTCTCATCCGGTAGCCACTGACCGGTTGTCTTGACGCAGTGCTTGCCAGACTCAAGCGGGACGAACTTGACGCTCGACAACCCGGCATCCGCCAGCATCGTCCCGAGAACCTGCATGGCGGCGTCCATCATTTCCGGGCCGCTCTCATCTTCCGGTCCCCCGCGGAGGACGGCAACCTCGTATTGCTTTGCTTCTGTCATTCCACACTCCTGATCTGATTCGTTCTCCTAAAGACCCAACAACTGGCGAGGATTCGTCTTCACCATCAACTCGACGTCGGACGAACTGATGCCCGAACGCAGCATGGCAACGATCAGCAAGCGAAATCCCTCCGGCGCCGAGGGCGTGAAGTACTGACCAAGGTCCGAGGAGAGAATGCAATGCGCTGCGCCCACCGTCTTGATGGCGTCGGCCATAGTTTGCGGCGCCATGCGCTCCCCCGTCGGCATTAGCGAATAAGCGCAATGCTCGATGAAGACGCCCCGTCCAGCGGCATCCAATTGCTCCTCCTTGGAGAGCGGCACTCCCACTTGACTGAGGATAGCGTGAGTATAAATGATCTTCTTAATACCCTTCTCCACCGCCGCATCAATGACGGCGAAGCTTTCCTTGTGGCCCAGATGGCCGGTTCCCAGGGCCATGTCGTATTGCCGCACAATATCCAGCACGTCGTAGACTTCCGGAATGAGGCGGTCATCTTCGTCGAAAACGCCGACACCCTTGTGCTCTGCCCCGCGACTGTCACCCTTCGCCGTATGGGTGGGCATCCAGAGAATCTTGGAACCGAGCCTGGCTGCCACCTCCGCTGCTTCCGGGTTGATTCCCCCGACCGCCGAGTTGAGGGCAATGCTACCGAACAAGTCGATGTCTTTCACGAACTGGCTGAGCGCCCACACCAGTGGCGCCGTAGAGTAGTCATGGGTCTTCATCACCAATCCGCCCATGCCTTGCTCTTTGGCCTTCAGAGCCAGTTGCAGGGCATCATGGCGCCTCTCCGAGCGCGGATCAGGACTCATGTGCGCGTGTAGGTCATAGCTGCCTTGAACTAGTTCGTCGACTGCGCTCATCATGCGCCTCCACTTCGTTTACTTGGGGAAAAGGGAAAGAGGGAAAAGGGGAAAGAGGGTGGGGAGGCGTGCCTTTTCCCCTTTGGTCCTTTTCCCCCCTTTCCCCTTTCCTACTTCGCCAGGGTCACGGTCGCAAATGATGGCCCTAAGCCAACCATGCCCTTGGTGGGGGTAATCTGCCCCATCTTCTGACTCAAGGCGAAGACCGTCTGCAGGTCAAGGAACGCCAGCGTGCTGTATTCGTTCATGGACAGCACGGCAGCCTCGAGAGCCAGCTTCTTCTTCTCCACCGGATCCTTGGTTAGCGGGACCTTGTCGATCAATTCATCGATCCTCGGGTTCCTGATGTTCTTGGGCGAGCTTTTCGTGGAATGAAATGTTGCCGCCATCTTCTCAAACTGAAACACTCCGCCCGTGCTGAAATAGCTGA
>JAUSEJ010000098.1 GCA_030650265.1 Dehalococcoidia bacterium
AACAACTGTGGGCAACGTTTCCCGTCGGTCAAGATCAACGAAGTAAAGGGTGGATGCAATCCTGCCCCGCTTACCCGGACTTCGGACGGGGATACTATAACCATCAATGAGAAGGATATCCTCGCCGATGGCGGCCAGTACTTCTAGATTTCCTGTAAGGATGTGATAATTCTAGGAGCGAACAATGAGGCTTGTTGATATTTCTCTGAACAATTTGCGGCGGCGCAAAGGGAAGATGCTGTTTCTGTCTCTGGGACTGGTCATCGGCGTCGCCACAGTGGTGGCCCTTATATCCATCACCATCGCCATGGAAGCCGACCTTGAAGACAAAATCGACAAGTTCGGGGCCAATATTGTCGTCACTCCCGATTCGGACGAGCTGTCTCTAAGTTATGGTGGCGTGGGGGTTGCCAATACGGTATTGGACATCAAGGAGTTGACAATGGCCGATGTAGCCAAAGTCAGGAGCATTCCGAACAAAGCCAATATTGCCAACGTGGCGCCGAAACTAATCGGCGATTTCAAACTGGAAGACACCAAGGCCCTGCTCGTGGGTGTGGACTTCCCGTCCGAGTACTTCAGCAAGAAATGGTGGAAGATAGACGGCGAAGAGCCCGCGGGACCGGATGACCTTCTCATCGGCAGCACTGCCGCCAAAGCCTATGGCCTGGCCCCGGGTAGCTTGGTGAGAATCAACGGCCAGGATCTAAAGGTCGCCGGCGTCTTGCGAGAGACCGGGTCTCAAGACGATTCCGCTGTCTTCGCCGAGATCACCAGAACGCAACAGCTTCTGAACAGGCCCGGCGCCGTATCGTTCGTCGAGGTAAGCGCTCTCTGCCGGGCCTGTCCAATCGAAGAGATAGTCAAGCAACTGAGGGATGTGTTCCCCGGCGCAAAAGTTTCGGCGCTGCAATTCATGGTAAAGTCCAGGCAGGAAACGATTGGCCAAATGATCAGTTTCTCGACCGCTCTGTCCCTGATCGTCGTCATCATCGGTGCGCTGATCGTTCTCACGACGATGATCTCCTCAGTCAACGAGAGGACCAGGGAAATTGGCATCTTTCGCGCCACTGGCTTTCGCAAGCTACAGGTGGTCAGGATCATCATGGTAGAGGCGCTGGTCGTTAGCTTAGGAAGCGGTGTGATGGGTTGGCTGATTGGCATGGGGGGAAGCTGGATTCTTGGTCCCAAAGTGGCCAACCTGGACGTCAACGTAGCGTTTAACCCACTATTGGCGGCTGGGGCCATCGGCCTGTCAGTGGTGATTGGTCTACTTAGCAGCGCTTACCCTGCCGTACGCGCCTCAAACATGGATCCGTCTGAGGCTTTGCGGTTCATCTAAATCGAGAGGTGTGTGAAACAATGGCGCTTATTGAGCTTCATAACGTAGGCAAGGTCTACCAGAGCGAAGGGACGGCAGTGTGCGCTCTTGACAATATCCATCTCGTAGTGGAAGAGGGCGAGATCGTAACACTTATGGGCCCATCTGGTAGCGGCAAGAGCACCCTTCTGACCATTCTAGGGGCAATGAACCCGCCCTCAATGGGACAGATGTTGATCGACGACATCGACGTTTATCGGCTATCCGGCGAACAAAGGGCCGATTTTCGCCATGAATATCTGGGGTTCGTCTTCCAGCAACATCAGCTCATTCCTTACCTCACGGCGATGGAGAACGTCCTGTTGCCACTGGCCATTAGCAAGAAGTCCCACAAGGAGCAACATGCCATGGCCGTTGCGGCGCTGGAGAAGGTTGGCCTCGGAGACAAACTGAGCCGGTTGCCCAGCCAGTTGTCAGGGGGAGAGCAGGGGCGAGTGGCTATCGCCCGGGCCATCGTGAACCATCCACCGATCGTGCTTGCCGACGAGCCAACGGGCGCTCTAGACACGCATACGGGGGAAGAGGTCATGAAGCTATTCAAGGACTTGAATGAGGAAGGCTTGACGATCCTCATAGTTACCCATAACCCGGAAAATGCCAGGCACTCGCAACGAACTATCTATCTGCGGGACGGCTGCATCGTTAGCGTAAACAATGAGTCGAATCTTGTCCCAGCACTAGCCGCCATCTCGCCGTCCGGGGGTAACGGATTCCATGACGATGATGAAGCTCGGAGCATCTTG
>JAUSEJ010000103.1 GCA_030650265.1 Dehalococcoidia bacterium
GTGTCAACGGATGGGGTAACGGATAAACGGATGTGGACAGATCGGCCATCCGTTTATCCGTTGAATATCCGTTGACACCGTGCCCGCGTATTCTGTTGAACATCATTTAGCCGGTCCGTGTCCCTGCGCTCCGGCTGATCCTTCCGAGGAAGGACGACTCCGGGGCATACCACCCTCCGTGCGGCGGACCACCAGATATCCTACCGAAGGAGTTTGACTGCTTCTACCAGACGGGGGAGGATTTCGCCGGCCTGTCCTTCTATTAGGTAATCCGAGATTCTCTCCCGGGTGAGCGGCGTTGGCTCGGCGTTTACCTCGACAATGGTGACGTGCTCCGGGTTGCCGCCCGCTATTGGACTGAGAATGTCGGCCGCGGTTGTGCCGGCGCTTCTACCCCAGGCGACTCTTGGCAGGTCGGCAAAAGGGTAGACCACGGCTGAAGTGCCGCAAATGAGCATGAAATCGCATCTTGACGCCTCCTCGTAGCTGCGCGAGGCGACGGACGATGGAATGGGCTCGCCGAAGGAGACGGTGTCGGCCTTGAGGGGACTCCCGCACTCGGGGCAAACCGGTGGCAGGCTATCCTCGCGCCTTAGCTTCTCCAGATCAAAGGATTCGGCCGCGCAGCGGGCGCCGCATTCGATGCATCTGAGCTTGAAGGCGTTGCCGTGGTATTCGATTAGGTTGCAGGTTCCCGCCTTCTCGTGGAGACCGTCGATGTTTTGGGTGATGACCCATTTCAGCAGTCCCATCTGCTCGAGTTCGGCCAGGGCGAAGTGGCCGGAATTGGGCAAGGCTTTGTCCAGATTGCGCAAGCCGCCGGTTTGGCTCAGTCTGGCCAGCCACCACCCCTTCGGGTCGCTGAGAAACCGGCTGTAACTGCGATAGGCGGCTTTCTCGGCCTCCGGATTGATCGTCCATAGCCCGGAGGGGCCGCGAAAATCGGGGATGCCGGATTCGGTCGAAATCCCGGCGCCGGTGAGAGCGATGGCGTAGTTGCTGGCCAAGAGATCTTTGGCCGCCCGCTCGATAAGGAATAGGGTCCTATCACTGATCATATTCGACCTCGCTACGATGCTCGTTTAAACTTCGGCGCGTCCCCTCTGCCGCACTCAGACGCTTTCTACTGTGAAAGTGCCTTTGGAAGCCCTCACCCTAGCCCTCCTTCTGCCGAAGGACCAAATGGAGAGGGGACAGTACGTCCCTATTGTCGTTGGTGGTCCTTCGTCGGAAGGAACCGTAGGATGCCCTCCAAAAGGTACGCCGCTAGAGGGAAAGCCGCCGTTGTACCTCCTTGGCCTGGCGCATGATCCGGTCGACTACTTCTTTGACCGTCGGAACGTCCTTGATCAGTCCCACGATCTCGCCACAGGCAAAGGTTCCGGCGTTCATCTGTCCTTCTTGCGCTACCTTGCGATTGTGACTGCCGGCGATGACCGTCATCAACTCCTCCAAAGAGGCGCCACGGGCCTCCATCTCGAGGCATTTGAGAGCCGCCTCGTTCTTGATCACCCGGGAGTTGCTGCGAACGGATCTCTGAACGATGGTTGTATCTGTCTCAGTGGCTTTTGTCATCCATTCTTTGACGTTGGGGTGGATCGGGCATTCCTGTGTGGCTAAAAACCTGGTGCCCATAATTACGCCATCGGCGCCAAGGGCCAGGGCCGCGATCAAGCCGCGCCCGTCGGCAATACCACCGCCGACGATCAAAGGAATCGATACGGCATCGGCAGTCAAGGGGGCGATTACTATGGTGGTGATGTCTTCCATACCAGGATGGCCGCCACACTCGAAACCGACGATCTCCACCGCATCGGCGCCGAGAGACTGTACCTTCACGGCGTCCCGTATGCGGGCGCATTTGTGCATATACTTGGCTTTGCCCTGTCTGATCAGGGAGATGTAGGGCTCAGGACTGCGGCCCGAGGTCTCGATAATCGGCACTTCTTCCTCGAGTACCACTTCAATATAGTCCTCGGCCTTGAGTCCGCTGCTACTGGGGAAGAGGTTGATGTTCACGGCAAAGGGCTTGTCGGTAAGGGACTTGCACTTGCGTATTTCCTGCCGCAAGGCGTCTTTCGTCTGGTGCATTACCGATACCATGATGCCCAGGATACCGGCGTTGGACTGAGCCGCCACCAATGTAGCAGTGGAGATCGATCCCATGGCCCCGCCAATAATTGGATGCTCGATGCCAAATAGTTCAGTGATCCTCGTCTTCAATGTTCCTGACTCCTCCTTATGTTTTTTCGGTCCTTCTGCTGAAGGAGGGACGCACGATAGGCGCCAGCGAGGTCCAAACACGGGCCACAGGCTGCGGGGAGTCCATATGGCTGGTGGAAAAGACCCGATTGGCTATGTTGTTACGTGTATGATAGCATGTTTCTTCAAACAGTCAACCACCAAAGTGGCACAGTCTAGCGAGATTCTCGGATCTGTCGCAAATTTGTCCTCCCGCCTGGAGGCGCAACTGCCCGGTCAAAGAAAGCAAGCCAACCAAGCCGACATTTTTGTATTGACAACCTATAGGGCGTGTGCTAATCTATGACGGAGTTGCCCGTGGCACTAAAGCAATTGGAGGACATTGTGATTGGTATTACGTCATTCGGTGGGTACATTCCGCGGCTTCGACTCAGCCGCAAAAGTATTTTTCAGAGCATAGGCTGGCTGAATCCAGCCACCGGCGCTCTTTCTCAGGGTGAGAAGGCGACGGGGAACTGGGACGAGGACAGCGTGACGATGGCCGTGGCCGCCGTCAGAGATTGTCTGGTTGGCCAGAACAAGAAAGACATCGACAGTCTTTACCTCGCCTCGACCACCCTGCCATTTGCCGATCGGCAAAACGCCGGGATTGTGGCCACGGCGCTCAACCTCCGCGATGATATCCACACGACGGACATCGCTTCATCGCAGAGGGCAGGGATTTCGGCACTTATCGCCGGCCTGCGAGATGTCAAGAGCGGGGAAAGCAAGACTGTAGTCGTCGCCGCGGCCGACATGCGCGAGGCAAAGTGTGGCTCGAACTACGAGATGCTGTTTGGCGATGGGGCGGCCGCTGTTCTACTGGGCGCTGAGGATGTGGTCGCCGAGTTCAAGGGATCTTATTCGGTATCCTATGACTTCGTCGATCATTATCGCGGGAAGCACGAGCAGTTTGACCATACCTGGGAAGAGCGCTGGACGCGGGATGAGGGCTACGTCAAGATCGTTCCCGAAGCGATAAATGGTCTGCTCGCCAAGCTGGGCGTTACAATGGCCCAAGTCGACAAGCTGGTTTTTTCCTGCTTCTTCAAGCGGGAGCACGCGGCTATCGCCAAGGCCGTAGGAGCATCACCGGAGAAGGTGGTGGACAACCTGCATGAGGTCTGCGGCGAGACCGGCGCCGCCCATCCGCTCGTAATGCTGGTCTCGACTCTGGAAGCTGCCAAACCGGGGGAGCGGATCCTCGTGGCCGGGTACGGCCAGGGCTGCGAAGCCCTCTACTTCCAGGTCACCGATAAGATTCTTGACCTTCCTCGCTGCACCGGCATCAGAGGCTCGCTGGCGAACAAATTGGCCACTGATAGCTACATGAAGTTCCTCGCCTTCCGCAATCTCCTTCCGACGGACTTGGGAGCACGCGCTGAAGTGGCTCAGCCGACCGCTTTGTCTACTCTTTGGCGGGACCGGAAGATGATTCTCGGCCTGGTTGGTGGTAAGTGCCAAACGTGTGGAACCCCGCAGTTTCCCAAAGCGGACATCTGCGTCAATCCTGAGTGTGGCGCTGTGGGTACTCAGGCGCCATACGAGTTTGCCGACGAGCCGGCAATAGTCAAGACCTTCACCGGCGATATGCTGGCAGCATCGATCGATCCGCCCAACATCTTTGGGATGGTGCAGTTCAAGGATGGCGGTCGTTTCATGTCCGATTTCACCGACTGCAAGCTTGCCGAAATCAAGGTGGGTATGCCAATGAGAATGACCTTCCGCAAACATCTTGACGATAGGGGACGGGGCTTTACCGGCTATTTTTGGAAGGCGGTGCCGGTTCTTTAGACGGGTTAAAGGGGGAAGAGGGAAAAAGCGGAAAGGGTGGGGCGCTGATAGCGCCGGCGTCTTGCATGTTTGTGGTTGGACAAGTGTATTGTTGTTGATGGGTGAACCTTGTAAGGAGGGGTGATTATGGCCACAGGTATTCGCGATAAGGTAGTGATTCTTGGCATGGGTTGTACCAAGTTTGGCGAAC
>JAUSEJ010000117.1 GCA_030650265.1 Dehalococcoidia bacterium
AAAATAATAATAGCACCGTGGCTGTTTGCCGTCAATCCCGGTCTTGCTGTCTCTTGGGGCTTACCGTATACTACCTCCAATGGAGACCAAAGGCGCTCAGGGCCTAGTTGATGGATTCGCAATCAGGCAGCGGCACTTCGCCGGTGATATGCTTTTCTATGCGCCTGGCCTCAAACGCTATGAGACCGAGGAGTTCGTTCCCCAGAATCTCCATAGCTTCGTTCCCATCAGCATAACCGGATCGCAGTGCGCCCTACAGTGCGATCACTGCGAGGGTAAGCTGCTCGAGTCTATGCGGGCCGTTGAGGGTCCGCAAGATCTCCTGAATTTGTGCGCTCGATTGGTCGGGCAGGGAACGAAGGGTGTACTGATCAGCGGGGGCTGCGATTCCTCGGGGAAGGTCCCTTTGTCGCGGTTCGCCGCTGCTTTGACGCAGGTGAAAAGGGAGTTCGGGATAAAGGTTTTAGTACATAGCGTGCTTCTAGATGAGGCGTCTGCCGCTATGCTGTCCGGGATCGGCGTTGATGGCGTCATGCTGGATATTATCGGCGCCGAACAGACCGTCAGGTCAGTGTACCATCTGGGGGCGGACCTCTCCTATTACGAGCGATCTCTCGGGCTTCTGGCTCAGCACGGCATACCGGCAATGCCGCACGTCGTTTTGGGGCTGCACTTTGGTCAGATATTGGGCGAGGATCGGGCGCTGGAAATGATTGCCCGCTACCCCGTCGCCGCGCTGGTCCTCGTGGTCATCACGCCGCTGACCGGGACGGCAATGGGCGAGGTAGCGCCGCCGACGCTGCCTGAGATCGATCGCCTGTTTCGCAAGGCTCGCGCTGTCATGCCCAAGACGCCCATAATACTGGGCTGTGCCAGGCCGGCCGGTCTCTTGCGCCTCGCCATCGACCAACTGGCGGTGGATTGCGGCTTGAACGGCATCGCCTATCCGGCTGAAGGTGTTGTCGAGTACGCCCGAAGCAAGGGCCTGGCGCCAAAGTTTTATGAGGAATGTTGCGCTCTCGCTTACACTCACATTGATGGATCGATATCTAGGACGATAGCTCACCACGGAGGCACGGAGACACGGAGGCATTAGGTCTTCTGCTACGAGTGGGGATGGGCTAACCTTGGGCAATCTGCCGAAGGAGCCAATGTTGAACTTGGGGGAAGACTTTCGGGTCTGCGTAAGGATCTTGGAGAGCGGGCGGCGGCAAGCAGGCCAAGAAGAGCAAACAAGGTCATAGGAACGTTTTCCGCAACTGTTCAAACCCTGCA
>JAUSEJ010000119.1 GCA_030650265.1 Dehalococcoidia bacterium
ACTACCACGCAAACCTGGCGATTATCCCAGTGCCTTCCCTCAATCTCTAGTGCCATCGAGAAACCCTCCCCATATCACTGGTGGTGCAGCCAATGTTTTTATGATCGCTTGAGATAGCCCGCACTATAGGCTTTGCCGCTCAAGCAGTTCAATCATCAGTCCCCCGGTCTTGCCAGTATCCAGATAAGCTAGCCGCTCGTTGGCCACCAAAGGCCGCACTCCCAACGACTCCAACCGCTCTAGCTCCCCGGCCAGGTTTGGCACCCGGCAACACACGTGCTGGATACCCTCGCCCTGTTGCGCCAGGCTGTCATGAAAGAGGGTTCCGGCGCCGAGGGGTTGAATCAGTTCAATAGGAATGCGACAGTTCTCGCTGACAGTGTGCTTTATGCTCCACGTAGTTGTGCCAGGCCTCCCGGCCACGCGAAGGTTCGCCAAATCGCGTTCTCGCACCGTGAAGGGCCCAAAACCCAAAGAAGTATAGAAAGCCACGGTCTTCTCCATGTCCTCTACCACGACGCCCACGTGTCTGATCTCCGTCAGATTCGTCCCAAGTGTCGGGGTTTCGGCAAAGCGAGGGAACCGATAGGGTGCAAGCTGGATGAACTCGAAGAAGACGCCGCCAATGCCGGCCGTATCCATATAGGCCAGATCGACGGTGCCCTTCGGGTTACTGCCCCGGAAGATGGGTTCTACCCCGACCTTCGCCCAACCTTCAATTTTGGCCGCCAGGTCGCTCACATAGATACCCATATGATGCCCACCTTCGCCCCTCCTGGCCAGAGAACTGGAATGGAAGACCGCGTTCGAATGGGGCTGGATAACTTCCAGTTGAACGCTGCCACCATCGCTGAGGCCGATCCTCAGACTCATGTCTGAGGGCTTGCCATAGAGAAGCGCGGAGCCAGACCAGTCTCTGACCGACATCGTCGCCAAACCCAAAGACGCATAGTAGGCCACCGTCTTGTCGACGTCCTTTACAACCGTACACACCTGGCGGTTATCCCACTGGCTATGTTCTATCTCTAGTGCCATCTAGTAACCCTCCCTTTATCCCTAGCTTATGCCAGTCATCGTTAACACTAAGTGACCTGGCGTGTCGTCTGCATAGACAAAGATCGCTGCACAAACTGCAAATTGTTCTAACATTCTCGCGGTCTCTGAACGCGCCTTTGGAATGCTATCCAATATATGCATCGAAACAAACCACAGCAATCACATTCTTAGACCGGCGTCAACCTTGATCAGGTCGCCGTTCACATAATCTGACAGCGGCGAGGCGAGATAGAAAATGCCGCTCGCCGCCTCACGAGGCGTACCCAGGCGCCGGAAGGGAAGGTCCTTTACCGTCTGCTCGCCAAAGGCGCGCGGGACACCGATGGGGTGACCGAGGACCGTGACGCCATCTTCCTTGGGACCCGATATGCGGGTGGCAATGGGACCAAAGGCCACGGCGTTGCAGTGAATGTTAAACGGCCCCCACTCCTTCGCCACCGCCTTCGTAAGGCCGATCAGACCGGACTTGGCGGCGGCGTAGTTAACCTGGCCGGCGCTGCCGAAGGCCGAGGTCGACGTGCAATTGACGATCTTCCGGTGGACGATCACGCCGTCCTCGAGTTCCTTCTTGGCCTGATCGCGCATGAGCGGCGATGAAACCCGGATCAGGCGAAAGGGAGCGACCAGATGGATATCCAACATCATCTGAAACTGCGCATCGGTCATCCGGTGAATGACGGCATCGGCCGGGAAGCCGGCGTTATTGACCAGAATATCCAGACGGCCAAATTGCCTGGCCGTAGCAGCCAATATCTCGTCCGG
>JAUSEJ010000133.1 GCA_030650265.1 Dehalococcoidia bacterium
GCCCGCGGGCTGGGCGGCGAAATGCGAGCATATTCCCGCTCGTCGCCAGAGATGGCCAACTCTTCCGGGGGAAAGTCAACACCCAATTGTAGGAGCCATTCGACGGCTTCGGCAGACTTGTCCGCCAGCACTCTTGAGAGCACAGGATCCCTCAACATATTGTCGGTCGCCATCATGTAGTCGTACATCGCGTCCGCCGAATCGGTGATTTGCGCCGCCCGCTGTACCGAGGTTCCAGCGCCATAGACGAGGCCCTTTGACATATACACGGCGCCGCCCGGCCGCCGCATCTTTTCCAGGATAAGTACTTTTGCTCCGGCATCCGCTGCTTCGATCGCCGCTGCCGACCCTGCGGCGCCAAAACCAACCACTACTACGTCCGTGACTTTATCCATTTTTCTTTCTCCCCTGCCCCTCAGGCGAAATACTGGATCGTCACGTCCGGGACGACGGCGACTTTGGCGCCCTGTGGATAATCGGCTTGCAGCATGGCCATAACTTCTTCCCATGTTTTTGCCCAGATGATATCTTCGGGTGGTACGGCTTCGGCAACACCTGCCCTGTGCAAATATGGCGAGAGGACGATCATCTTCTTGATGCGGCGCCCGGGGCTGCTGGCTGGCCGGTGCGTAGGACCGCCTATATGGTTGCCAAACTTGCCTGACAGATAGTGGGTCACGTCGCTGCAAAGGTTGTTCGAGATTAAGACGAGAGTGCCACCGCTCTCCGGCAGGTGGTGATAGCCGCCACTAACCCCGATAAAGGCCTCGTTGTGTTTCGCATAGGCGTTGACGACGACTACCTCTGGATTATCGGCTTTCACGCTGCGGTAGTGCTCCTGGGCCATTTTCACCCCTTCGTAGTATTGATCGACTGGCTTGCCGGCGAAAACGGCCACGGCGTCGCGCTTCTGGTTAATGATCACGTCAATTAGGAAGTCCATTCCAGACATCCGGCAGATTTCATCCATTTCCTGGCGCAGCGGGTTGTTCTCGACTTTGCCATAGCCGACCCTGGGATCCCTCTTGCCGGTAGCCTGGTCGCGCACCTTGGCGTGGTTGCCCTTGATGCTCTCGATCGATGCGACCCCCGGAAGGACGATCTTCGCGCCGCCGCCGAAACCTGCATTGGGATGGGGAACGATACAGCCGATGCCGATCTTGAGATCGGCGTTGACGAATTCGGTGTTCAAGGACACCGGTGTGCCGTAACTGGTCGTCCCGATGTAGGTGCAATTAGCAAAGACATTATGATTGAAGACGTTGAACCTGGCCACTACATCGTCTCCCAGCTTCAGCCGGAAGTCCATCGAATTGAGCGCCCCATGGCAGCCGAGACCGCAGATGAATTGGATAGCATTGTCTTCCACACCGGCAGCTCTCAACTCCTCCAGGACAAATGGGAGAATGTCGTGGACCTTGGTCGGGCGGGACATGTCGTCGAAGACGACCACGACGTTCTTTTTGCCCCGTCCGAGTTCTCGCAGGGGCGGACTTTGGATCGGGTTAGCCATGGCGCGGCGGAAGTCTTCGTCGCTGATTTTTGGCGCCATTGCCCCCGGCCAGGTACACGCTGTTACCTCCCAACCGTCGGGGAAAACCAACTCCGCCTCGATGTCGCCATGCCAGGCAAGCTGGGGCACGATCACTGAGTTTCGGGGACTAGTGGTTTCTGCCATTCTGACTTCCCTCCTATTCTAATCGAAATACTGAATCGTCCCATCGGGGACGACGGCGACTTTGGCGCCATTCGGGTAGTCGGCCTGTAGCAAGGCTATCACTTCATCCCATGTCTTCGCCCAGGTAATCGCCTCTGCCGGCGCCATCATTTGGGCGCCGGTCTTACAGCGAAAAGGCATGAGGAGGATGAACTTGCGAATTCTCCGGTCGAAGCGGACAGGACGAAAAAGTGGACCAGCCATGTGGTTGCCGAATGATCCTATCAGATAGTGCGTCACCTCAGCGTATGGGCTATTGGAGACGAAAACCAGGGTGCCACCGCTCTCCGGAAGAAGTTGCTCCCCGAGCCTGACACCAAGATATGTCTCATTGGTTTTCGCATAGGCGTTGACGACGACGACGTCAGTCATGCCACTGCAGGACGGTTTCAAACTGCAGTAATGCTGCCGGGCCGCTTTCACGCCCACGTTGAATTGGTCGATGGGATCACCGGCAAAGATGGCCACGGCATCACGCTTCTGGTTGACCAGAACATCGATCTTGAAGTCCAGGCCGGACATTTGGCAGACTTCGTCCATTTCCAGGTGGAGGGCGTTCTTCTCGACCTTGCCATAGCCGATGTTGGGGTCGCCGCTGTGGGTGGCGGTCGTACCGTACATCCGGCTGTGGTTACACCTGATGGTCTCGATCGAGGCCACCCCGGGCAAGACGATTTTGGCGCCGCCGCCGAAGCCGGCCGTGCGATGGGGCACGACGCAGCCGATGCCGATCTTTAGATCGGCGTTGACGAACTCGGTGTTTAAGGCGACCGGCGTACCGTAGCTCGTCGTTCCGATGTTGGTGCAGTTGTCATAGATGTTGTGGTTGTAGACGTTGAACCGGGCGACGATGTTGTCTCCCAGCTTCTTGCGGAAGTCGATGGCGTTCAGCGCACCGTGACAGCCGAGGGCGCAGATGAACTGGATATTATCATCCTCTACGCCGGCAGCGCTGAGCTCTTCCAGCACGAACGGCGCGATATCGTAGACCTTGGTGGGGCGGGACATATCGTCGAAGAGGATCACTACGTTTTTCTTGCCTCTGGCGAGTTCTCGCAGTGACGGGCTGCTGATAGGATTAGCGAGGGCCCGGCGGATGTCCCCGTCACTAATCTTGGGGACAAGTGCCCCTGGCCAGGTGCAGGCCGTCACCTCCCAGTTGTCGGGGAAGGCGAACTCGGCTTCGATATCGCCACACCAGGCGAGCTGAGGCACCATTACCGAGTTTCTGGCTACTGGCATTTCTTCTCTTCCCCACCCCTCCCTCACAGCCAACTAGGAACCCGTTGCCACATTCTACTACTCGAGACCTGTCATTTCAAGCTGGACATTGCCACAGCCACAGCCTCGTGCAAACCCAAGACATACTCGATCTGAGAGTAATCCTGAAATGAATCCAGGATGCCGGACTCGGTGGAGCCCGGGTTGCCGAAGACATACTCCACCCCCTCGGCGAGCAGACACTCCATCAAGACGTGAGAGCCCCTCATAAAGGTAATTC
>JAUSEJ010000137.1 GCA_030650265.1 Dehalococcoidia bacterium
AGGACGATAATCCTGCCCAAGGACAACAAGAAAGACATCGACGACGTGCCGGCCGAAGTACGGGAGGACATCAAGTTCATCCTCGTCGAGACCGTGGACGAAGTTCTGAAAGCGGCGTTGAAACCGAAGTTGGTTAAGCACAAGGTAGCGGTCTCCGATTAGGGGCGGTCCTAATGCCCTGTCTGTCATCGAGGTCGACGGCCTGAAACCGGCGAAACTTGGCGATTCAGGCACAATCCTATCGGTCGATCAGACACGGCAAATCGGTCCCATCAGCGGTATCGGGCATGTGGTTTCATGGCCATCCTTCTCAGTAGCTTAGGGAGGAACAGATCATGCAATACCTGACTCGCCGGGAGGCTCTCAAGACCCTGCTCGTGGCGGCCGGTACCATCGGGGCGGCGGCGGTGACACTACGATGGCTGAGACCTCCCTAGTCCAGCAAGCTCGCTTAGTCCATGGTCTGGACTATCATTGGCCCCCACGGTTACACTTGGTTGATGGCCGGGTGGCCTTTCCCCGGGGGCCCTCCAAAATAAGCCCGTTGACAGGGTGACAACCTTATGCTACTATTGCTCATCAGAATCATCGGGACCCTTCGCTTCATAGCCGTTGGTCCAATTGGATCGGGGAGGAAGAAATCATGGATAATCTATCTCGCCGCGAGGCCCTCAAAACCTTGATCGTCGCCGCAGGAGCTATCGGAGCGGCAGCAGTACCTACACTTTGGGAGAAGCCGAGTGTTCAGGCAAGCTCGCTCAATCCTGCTGTGGGCCCTTCAACGACGCCGACACCTTTGCCTGACTGATCGGTAGGTATGTGTTCCAGCGGGATCAAACTGAGTAATGCAGGTCCGGTTCTTGACGCAGACCGCCTGTTGGCTCTCTGTTCTCGCATTGACCTGTCAGCGAGCGATGGCGCAAACCTCTTGCGCCTCTTGGACAACTTTACTGGCTGGGACCCCCTCCTGGTTGCCGCGCAGGCGCACGGGCTAGGGCCGCTGGTCTATTGGCATCTATCGGCTTCCAGAGCAGAGGTGCCCCCACTTGTGTGGCGAGGCCTCGAAGGTATTTATCTTCGTCACCGCCAGGCAAATCGAATGCGCATACGCGAGTTGGGCGCGATACTGACGGCTTTCGAAGCGGTTGGGATCTCGGCGATTGTGCTGAAGGGCGCTGCTCTTGCCCATATGATCTACCCGGAACCAGGCCTGCGTCCTTTGGGAGATGTAGACATCCTGGTAGAGAAGGCACAGGTTAAGCAGGCCCGGAAGGTGCTGACGACGCTGGGTTTCGTAGTGGCAATGGCCAGCGACCCCGCCGCTGACAAGCATCTCGTCTTTGTGAAGACCGTCGACGGCTTCCAGGTTGTGGTTGAACTTCATTATCACCTGCTTGCGGCGTCCCATCGGACAACGGCAACCCTTGATCCTAAGATCAACTCACCCTTTGCCTTCATAATGGGGGAGCAAACGGCGTTCACCCTGGGTCGGGAGGCGATGCTTTGGCACTTGTGCCAGCATATGGTTTTCCACGCTGATGTCTTCTTGCCTGTGAGACTGATTTGGGCAACCGATATTGTGAGCTTCGCGGAGTGCTTCGTGTCGGAGATCGATTGGGAATACGTTCGTCATCACTTTCCTCTGGTTCGCAATGTTTTGTCGTTGCTCCAGCAGGTCACGCCGCTCTCGAAGGCAGTGCAGGACAGGCTGTCCATCTCAATGCCGCTACACCGCCAAGAAACTTGGGGAGACTTTCGTGGCTGGCCGCGAGCTTCGGTGGCCCACTTGCGGCAGCAAGGCAACAGCTACTGCCGGATACTGCAAGATACTTTCTTTCCTTCCACCTGGTGGTTGCGGCTTCATTACGGGCTAAGCAACACGCATACTATGTTGTCGTATCGTTTCTTTTGGCACCCGATACACATCCTGAGTTGGGCGGCCCATCTTGCCCGCGAACGTCTCGAATTTTATCCTGTCGCCTAGCTTTGGGCAGGCTCTGGAGATCGCACTATGGCCGTTAATAATCGCCTTCGTCCCGTCGCCGGCTACCTTGTCGAAATCCTCGGCGAGGAGATCGTTCTCTTCCACCCCGAATTGTTGAAGATTGCTCACTTGAATCGCACCGCCGCCCTCATCTGGGGCCTCTGCGATGGGGAACGGTCGGAGGCCGATATCTGCGTCTTGTTGGCCGACGCGTACCCGGACTCCGCTGAGGACATGAAGCAGGACGTTCGCGATACTATTTCGCTGTTCAAGTCCATTGGCGCGCTGGAGGAGGGAGAGATCTGATGCACTCGCCCGGTACCGGCATTGGCCAGCACATGGCGATTCGTTTCGGAGACAACACGGTCATTCTTTGCTGTGATGACGACCTGCTTTGCCAGCAGCTTTCGACGTTGATCGGTCATTGTCTGGTAGATGTGCTGTCTCCCGATTCGCCTGCTCCCAGTTCGACGCTGCAGGTGGCCAGCGAGCAAGGCCAATCATGGCTGTTGCGGAAAGACGGAACGCAGATCTGCGAGGGGCTATCGCGAGCCGATATGGCCGAGCGACTTGTTTATGAGGTTACCATCGCTCTCGTCGTCGGGTCTCCCGATCGGTTAGTGTTCCATGCTGCCGGCCTGGCTAAGGGAGAAACTGGCCTCATTCTCGGTGGCGAATCCGGCAGCGGCAAGTCGACGCTGTCTACCTGTATGCTGGCGAGGTCATATGACTTCTTGTCTGACGAACTTGTCTCGGTATCTCTGACTGGAGAGGCCATGCAGGGATTCCCCCGATCAATTGCCCTAAAACGAAGTCTGGACTCGCATCATTGGTTGCACCATCTCATCAAGAGGCCACCACCATGCACTGCCAGTGGCATATCCTACGTAGATCCAGACAGCCTTCGTCCTGGCTGCGTGCGCGACCTCGTGCGGCCGGGAATCTTACTCTTCCCGAAATACTTGGCCAATGCCAGCACAACCATGCGCCGGCTGTCTCCGGCCGAGGCGGCCTACAGATTGATGGCTCTGCTTCTG
Organism: Dehalococcoidia bacterium; assembly: GCA_030650265.1. The sequence goes on from JAUSEJ010000137.1 coordinate 3,022, forward strand.
AACGCCACGCTTTTCCCCGACCGCGGCTTCTCGGCGGTCGCTCGCTTTGCCAGAAGCCTTGCGGCGTATAGCCTGGATTACGCCGATGCCGATCAGGCCGCCAAGTGCATTGAACAAGCGATAGAACGTGGGTTCTGCTCGTCTTCCATCGGGAAGGGTGGTCCCGACAAATCCCTATCTTGACAGCCATTCCCCGGGGGCTATTCCTTGCTGGCTGCCCTGGTTACCGAGGTAGTCATGACCATGATGTTTCTGCTTATCATTATGGGGGCTACCGACAAGAGACACCGCAGAGTTTCGCCCCGCTGGCCATCGGCCTGGGCCTTACTTTTATTCACCT
>JAUSEJ010000631.1 GCA_030650265.1 Dehalococcoidia bacterium
TTTTTGGGCAGGCTTTTGTTATCTTGTTCGCTACAGGGTGTAGATTCGCCGCAAGCCTTATTGAGGGGGAGCGACTGATGTTCCTGAACGCTGTGGTGTCTCCGAGCTTGCCGACCGCGGCGATTCTTCTGCCACGTGTGAGTGCTGCGCAATCGCGGACTGTTGAAGCCAAAGTGCTGGTCGAACCGTTGCGAACGGCAGATGTGAAGAAGCTGCTGCCAGCTAATGGGTGGGCCGTCCTGAACTACGGCGGGCTGAATCTTGGCGACGAGCGACTCAATGAAAGGGCAGTTCGCATGGTTGCCAAGATCGCCGAGCATCCCGGATTCTCGTTGCCGAAGCAGATGGAGGGCCACAAGGAGTTGATGGCGGCATACGCCTTCTTGAACAATGAGGCTGTCACTCTCGAGGCTCTATTGGAGCCACATCGTCGGGCTACATTGACTGCTGCGAGCAATCATGAGCTTGTGCTGATGGTGGAGGACAGCACAGAGCTCGATCTTACAGCGCACAGCAAGATGACAGGGCTGGGACCGATTGGGGACGGGAAAGGACGGGGCCTAATCCTGCACAGCACACTGGCGGTGGTGCCGGAAAACCGCGTGATTCTGGGACTAGCGCATGCCCAAGTGGTTCTGCGCCAACCACAGCCCAAGAAAAACTGCCATTGGGCTGAGTCGCCGGAAGCCAAAGTGTGGGAAGAGTCGGTGCGTAAAGTCGGCGCGGCATCCGATGGTTCCACCTTCATCCACGTCAGCGATCGTGGCAGTGACATCTTCGGATATATGGCGGCTTGTCGTGATTATGGCAAGCATTTCGTAGTGCGGGCGTTTCACGACCGGGTACTGCTCTGGGATGATGGATCAACAGAAGCCGAGGACGAGGTTGCTCATACTTTGAAAAAGTTCGTCCGAAGCCTAGATCCTCAACCGGGCGTTGGTTACACCGTGGAAGTGCATGCGCACAATAAGAAGGAAGTTGCACGCCAGGCTCGGGTCGTGCTGCAATGGACGAAGGTCACGATTCCTCCCCCTGCTCAAGGGCCCCGAGAGCTGCGTAGCCACACGCCAATCGATGTGTCGCTGCTACGAGTCTGGGAGCAGGAGCCACCGTCCGGAGCCCAGCGCGTGGAGTGGATTCTTATCTCGTCGCTGCCAATTGAGACGATAGAAGATGCTTATCGGACGGTCGATTGGTACAAGTGCCGCTGGCTATGCGAGGATTATCATCAGGCCTTGAAGACGGGGTGCCGGATCGAACACAGTCAACTCGATGACGGCGCCGACATAGAGCGATTGGTTGGTTTTCTCGCGCCAGTTGCTGTTCGTCTGCTTCAAACTAGGCAGGCCGCCCATCACACGCCAGATGTGCCGGCAACCACGATAGTAGAGCCCCTCATGGTCACCATGCTGGCTCGCAAGCAAGGAAAGAAAAAAGTGACCATGACGATGCGCGAATTCTTTGCCGGTGTTGCAGCCCTTGGCGGCCATCAGGGGCGCCGATCAGATGGCCCGCCTGGTTGGCGCACGTTATGGCTAGGCTGGCAACAACTCTCAGACTTGACCGAGGGCGCACGACTGATCCTTGGGGAGTAAACATCTACTGAACTTGGCTGTCCGACCCACCCTCACATTCCGTGAGACTTACCCCCCAGGTTGCTTCTCCGTGCGCACCAATCTATCTAAACCGCCGCCGACAGCTTTGACGACGGCGAGAAGAACCGAGAAGGGCGGGAAGGCAGGCTTCCGCTGCCGTCACCCGCCAAAACAACAGCCCGTCACAGTTGAGAGGTTCGCAAAACCGAAGCAATCGGCGCAAATCCATTCTAGAACAAATATCCCCGTAAGGATCAGGGCTTTAGCCGGTGGGATGGGCGATGATGCTAAACTCCACCGGCCAAGGCATCGTTTCCTCGGGACGGTAGGCTTTA
>JAUSEJ010000155.1 GCA_030650265.1 Dehalococcoidia bacterium
GCGCTAACATTCTATCGAGCAGTTGCTCCTGCTCATCCATCGGGGTGTCCTCCTTTCTAGGTTTGTCTCCTAGAAACCAGGATACCCCATTTCTGCTCTCTTGCCTACATCTATGTCATCCACCCCCAGGAGTGACTTATGGCGTGTGTCGCACAGATTGTCCGGCAGATGCCCTGGCAGTCCGTGCCTTCAGTAAGATTGCCGGGGCAAATTGTGCCCAAGGCCTTTGTTGCTTGCCTGCGCACTTTCGCCTTTGTCTCTTCGTCGTCATCGACGTACATCTCAAACACGTGGCTCGGGCAGGCGGGCACGCAATTTTCACAGCCGCTGCACTGGTCCGTGTCGATGATCAGGTAGTATTCGCCGGTTCCGTCGGTGTAGCCATACTGGACGATCACGAGAAACCTCCGTCATCAGATCTAAACTACGTCTTCTGCATTATCTCAATGCGGACGTTATCGGGGCTGTTGACAAAGGCGATGCGCAACTTCTCGCTCAGAACGGTGGGCTCCCGGACGAACTCGACGCCTTTGGCCTTCAGGTCGGCATAGGCGGCATCGAGGTCGTTGACGAGTATTCCCCAGTGGTCTATACCGTAGCGTAACCCGGCCATGTCGCCTTCGATTTTGTCATCAGGCCCCTTGCCCGACAGCAAGAGGGTCTGCCCGCCAACGCGGACGCCAACTACTGGCACGCCGTTGAGCAGAGTCTTGAAGAGTTGCTTTCCGCCAAAACAATCGACGTAGAACTTCGCCGTCACATCGGGGTCGCTGCACTTGAAGTGTAGGTGGTCGTAGCTGTACTCCAGCAATTCGTTACTCCCTTTTACTAAATTGGACCATTACATTCTACGGAAGCAAGGCACTGTAAATCAAGCAGCCTTTTGGGCTTTCCGGAACGAGTCGGGAGCGAAGAGAGCGGCGCCGACCGCCCCGACGATCTGGGGGTCTGGTACTACCGGCAGGGTCTTCACGCCTAGCGCCCCCTCGATCCGCTTGACGATGCCCACGTTCTTTGCCATTCCCCCGATGACTACAATGTCCTGCTGCGAGCCAACCCGTCGTATCATCGAGTACGTGCGCGAGGCAATCGCATCGTGGATGGCGCGGGC
>JAUSEJ010000159.1 GCA_030650265.1 Dehalococcoidia bacterium
CGAAAAGACGTCCAAGGTCAGGCAGACCGTCGACGAGGGCCGCCAGGTGAACTGGGTGGAGACCACGCAAGATCTGACCAAAAGCATCAAGGAATGGGGCATAGGCCAGGCCCACCTCTATCGAATAGGCCCGTCCTTCGAGAGTCGTGAAGCCACGGTCCTTTGCCAGAGCGAGCGCTTCTCGCGCCAGGCGGGTCTTACCGATGCCAGGCTCGCCGGTCAGGAAGATCGTGCCCCCCCGCCCTTCCGCGGCAAGGTCGAGCGCCGCACCTAGGCGGCTCATCTCCTCTTCGCGACCGACAAGGGGCAGCGGCGCTCCCGAGCGGAGCGCTCCTCGAGATGCAGGGTTGACCCTTCCTCCGGAAGGGTGAGCATCTGGGCGCTTGTCCACCTATGATCACCTCTGGGGATGGCACCGCCAAAACGGTACTCCCGAATTAGGGAAATCTGCCACGTGGCCAATTATACTGCAATCCGAAGCTGCAAACTAGATGGTGTGAATGGAGGAGAGGACAGGGGCTAGGACGGGTGGTCTAAACCGCTATCCCTGACCAATACACTGTGCTTGCCTACTTCTCGACGCCGATCTGTTGGAAGGCGCCCTTGGTGATGCGGAAAAGGTAGATCTTTCTTTCTTTCATGTCGCCTTTGTTATCGGAAGACCACTTGCCGACGAGGGTATCTAGCTCTAGCTTGCGAAGTTTTTCGGCTACCGCCGCACCCTTGTTCGTGTCGGCCGCCTTGACGCCCTCAAGTAGGACGTGAGCGGCCGCATAGCCGGTGATGGAGTCCATGCCCGGACTGCGGTTCTCGACCTGCCTGTAGGCTGCTTTCCACTCCTCTGTGGCTACTGCTGCCATTTCCGGCGCGATATTGGAGATGATTACTCCCTCTGCCTTGGAGCCCAGACTGTCAATGAATTCGTACTCCATGACGGAATCCCCGGTCATGAAGTTTCCCTTGTACCCGGCGTCGCGCAGGGCTTCGACCAGGGGGATGCCCTCAGGATAATCGCCGGCGAAGAAGATCCCGTCCGGACTCTTAGCCAGGGCTTTCTGGACGTTTGAGCCAAGTTCTCTCAGATAGACCCCCGTGTTATTGTACTTCATCTCGATATCGGCCAGGGGCTGGACGCCGCTCTTGCGCAATTCATCGCTGAAAGCCTGACCGAGGCCAAGGGCATATAGATTGTCGGTATGCATGACTACGATCTTCTTCCAGCCCTCGGCCAGAGCCTTTCTGGCGTCGACCGGGCCCTGAATGTCGTCCGTGGAGACAACCCTGAAGAATTTGGTATAGCCTTTTTGCGTCAAGGTAGGATTACTCGACCCGGGCGTGATGACGACTATGTCCAGGTCCTTATAGACGTTGTCCAGCGCGGGACCGGTGGCGCCGGAGTTATAGTGGCCAACCACGCCGAGAACTGTGTCACCCTTCTTGATTGCGGCGCCGACCTGTTTTGCCGCTTCAATTGCTGTATCGGCGTCGCCGCCATCGTCCAGAGCCCGCACGACGATCTTTCGCCCCAGCAGACCGCCAGTTTTGTTTACTTCGTCCGCTCGCAACCGTACACCGCCAGCGATCTCCTGCCCCCGGCTGGACATGTCGCCGGTAAGAGGGGCCACCACATAAAGATACGCCTCGCCGGAAAACGATGTCACCCCGGAACATCCCAGAGCCAGGGCGAAAGAGCTAGCGATAAGGACAATTGCAAGCGAACGTCTAAGCACAGTAAATCTCCTCGAAATAGGGTGGAGGGTGGAGAGTAGAGGGGACGCAGGTCCTCACTTCACCCTCAACCCTCAACCCTTCGCTATAGTTCTATGTTGGTATACCTCATCAAATGACGTCGATATATCGTCCAGACGGCGGGTCACCTCGCGCACCCGATCAAAGGACTGTGCGGCCGCACCGAAAAATTCCGGTTTCACCAATATGGCTTGCATCGAGGCGTAGGATTGGCCCATCTCGGCGAGGGCACTATCGATCTGGTTCGCCGCCTCTTTCATAAGATAGTCTAGCTTGGTCAGTGTCTCCAAGTAGCCCTTTTGCGATTCGGTAAGTCGGTTGCCCTTCGCCTTAAGAGAAGAAAGATCGTTTCGCAGGATCTGGTCGTCACCGTACTTCTCCAGTCTTCCGGCTACCTGGAAAATGCTTCTTGTGGTTGCCTCCATATCGGGCAATTCAGCCGCTGCCGAATCCAATTGGCCGGACTTGGCCTCCCCGATCAGCTTTCTCGCCGACTTCATGTAGCGGAGCGCCTGATAAACCCTGTCTCGCAGAGCGCGATCGCGCAGTTGATCGGGGTCTACGTCTGCCAGGGCGGCATCGCGCTCCTTTTCCGGGTCCGACAAAGTGTCCAACACGGTGGCGACAAATAGGCCGGCGCAAACCAGAACCCAGGCGGCCACCATCCATGTCGCCAAACCAAGCACCACAATGCCTAACCCGGCGCCGACGATCAGCAAGCCAACGGCGAGTAGGGATAGCGGTCTATTGAGAGAGTATAGTAATAGTCTTCTGAGCCTACTATTGGTCAACTAATCACCATCTTGACGGGTTGCTAGGGTGGAGTTGATCCAATTCCCACCTAAGTCCGTTAGTTTCTACGTAAGACCGCAGTTCTTGCAGTGATTGTTCGTTACGAATGACGTGCTCATAGTAGTTCCGCTGCCAGATTGTGGTGCCCGGGGTGCCGCGTAGGGTATTGATGCGTTTGGTAGAGGCAGACTGGAAACCTGTAACCAGAGATCCCAGTGATCTCGGCCGCATTCCGGTTGGGCGATTCACTGGTAGGGGCGTACGGCCGGTCGCCCCTACGGTGTTTGCAGTCATTGCCTTGTTCTGCGGACCCTCAGGTCTTGCGACCGGTTCGTAGCTTGATGTGATCTCGTTCGGCTGACGGTCGGCGGGCGACGATATCATGACAATGCCGTGCAGATGATTAGGCATCACCACGAATTCGTCAAGTTGGATTTCGGTTCGGATTAAGGCAGACCTCTCCCACTCCTCTCGAACGATGTCGCCATATCGGTTCAAAGTGGTGTTGCCATCTACTATTTGTCCGAACAAACGCTGGCGTCCCTGCGCTGCGATAGTCACGAAGTAGGCTCCCTCTTGAGAGTAGTCATCTCCTCGCAAACGGAGGGAACGGCGGTGGTGTTTATCTGGGTCATATTTCATATCACGTCCACCATATGGCGAACGGCCGTTCGCCCCTACGGTTGGCGATAATCCTCGATCTGACTAAAAATTCTGCGAGATTAGCTCATAGAGCTTCTTGATCGTAGCCGTGTCGGCGCGATATGATTGACCGCCGAAGGCTGTGGCGATCTTGCCAAGACCGGTCATATCGGCATCGGAACCGTAGCCGATAGTGAAAACCAACACGCCTTGACCGTTGGTTTGCATGGCCTTTATCAGGGCGCTCGGGTCGTTGCTGGTTCTTGTGGTCAAGATAGGCACGCCACTCTTTCCCGCTAGATCTTGAGACTTGTTTTCCAGACCGTCGGTCATGGCGACTACCACGTTGATCCGCTCCGGATCGAGCTTGGCGGCCAGGGTACGTTGGGCTGCCCATATGGCGTAATACAGGGCTGTGCCGCCGCTGGGGGTCAAGCCGCTAACGGCATAATCTAACTTCTGCCTGTTCTTAGCGAGCGTGTCGAGTGGAATCAACTCCTGGTAGTTATCCGAGAAGGTCGACAGACCGACTCGCTCCTGATCAGATGGGATTTGTTTGAGAAACGAACCCAGGGCCTCTTTGGCTCTGACCAGCTTGCTGTTGTCGCCCATGGACCCGGAGGTATCGACCACGAGAATTATGTTGGCTCGTCGCTTTAGTCCGGTTGCCCATGCTTGCTTGAGATAATCGAGAACGCCCGCAGAGGGAATCTGTAGTAGTATCGGTTGAGAAGGGGAGACCCCATTGGCGGGCTTCAGGGGAGAACCAGCCGCGGCAAGGTCTAAGCCGATGTCGATAGGACGGTAGCCATTGGCTGCCACGATCTTTTGGCCCTCAGGGCTGCGCAGGTAGCGGGCGAAATCCAGGTAGCCCCGCCTCTGGTCTGGTGTCAACTGAGGTGTCTCCAGCAGAACCAGAGGATGGTCTAGCATCAGTGTCCCTTCGACGGGGTAGACCGCTACAAGTTGTTTTCCCTTCGATCTCCGGTTGTAGTCGATCACCGATGCCTCGGGCATCACCACGGCCGACAACACATTCTGCCCATCGCCTAGCAGATAATCGACCAGAGCGGCGTCCGATTCGCCACCATAACGGGCGATGGTGCGCTCCACATCAGCGACGTATTTGCGGACGTCTTCGCGGTCGGCGTCAATTTTGGCCAGACCGTAGGTCTTGCCGGCCGCCGAATAGAATTCGGCAGTGAGGGCGAGGAGTCCCGATGCCGAGGCCTTGGGGGAGCCATGAGACCACCGATACGAGGCGTCTGCTTTTGCCCGAGCGAGAAGACTGCTCCAGCCCCGGCTTTGGGCGGAACCTAATTCGCCTTCCCGCCCCGCCCAGGTGGCGATGACTGCGGGTGAGGTCGCAAAACGGGTTGTGGTCCCGATGGCCGACGAACTGTCCGGATGGGCATCCACCCAGGCCTTGTCCAGGGCTTCTAGCCAAATGGAGGAATCGGGTGATACCGCCACGAAAGCGCCATTGGCTGCCGCCTCCAGCATGTCCGGCCATTCCGCCTTTACGGCGTCAATCTTCACGGCGGCCCGGCCATTATAATCGGCCACGAGTTCCTCGAACAGCTTTGCCTTTTCCGGGGAATAGGCTATTTTGATTGACTTCAAGGCGGTATTGGAGCCGGTGAGCTTATCACTAAGGGCGTCGCAGCCAGCCAGCAACAGGAGGAGTGTGGCGACGAAGGCTAAGAGCTTCCTCATCGGATTTTACCTCCTGCACTACTTCTCATAGTTATCGACAAACCAGGTACCCAACTGCACCAGAGCCGTGCGAGAGGCCTGCCGCATTTTCGATGCAGAGGGAACCCTCTCCTGGAAGCCCATCTTGGCGTATTTCTTGATCAGGCTAGCGGGGTCGTCCGTTGCTACATCCGGGCTAGCTGGCCGTAGGCCAAAGCGCAGCGTGGCAACCTGCTGCTCTTTGGAGAGGAGGAACTGCTTGAACGATACCGCGGCATCCTTCTCCGCTGCCGAGGTCTCCTTCTCTTTGCCCATATAGATGGTGAAAGGGAAATCATACCAGGCAACTGGATCGGGGTAGTAGACCTGGATGCCGTCCTGCCACCTCTTCTCGATGCTTTCGGCATTCAGAAGAAGATAGTTTTCGAGCACCTGGCCGGCGTCGCCTGCCGAAGGTCCGTAAAGGAGCATGTTCTCGGCGCCATAGGGTTGGAAGTCAACCACCGTGTTAAGCATGTCTTTCAGCCAGGCGAGAAACTTGAGGTCCTTAAGCTCGTCGGCGGAAACGGCTGGCTTATCATAATAGGCCCCCGCTGCCGATACTATTGCCGCTAATCCGGCCGGATCTCGCTTGGGGTGAGGAATTACCAGCTTGAATCGACCCCAGGCGCTACTTCCCCCCAGGTCTGCCCAACCCTTTGAGGTCGCGGCCAAGTAGACAACCTGCCAATCTATTGGCCTGCCGAATTTCTTCTGGAGAACATCGCTCCGGGACTTGAAAATGGCCCAGATCTCTGGCGACATGGACACCGACTGATCCCGATATTGTCCCCCAGCGAGGAAGATATCCTGCTTGGTTCTATCGGCGGCAACGGCGTTGGCCTGGTTCACCCAGTCGCGGGATTCGGCGACCCAGGCCGTGGGCGGTGTTTGGAATTCGCCGTTGGCCCATTTGGCGAGCGCAGTCACGCCATCGATCGGAAAGACCTCGACAAGGATCTGCTGCTTCCGGTCGTTGACCATGTATTCCTTGCCGCTGAAAGCCTTGGCTGCCGCGGAAATCCAGGGTTCTGCCGCCACCGCCGAAGCGATGGTGATCTTGATCGGGCCACTTGGCGTAACCAACTTTACTGGATTGTTGGCCCGGTCGGCGAATTGGACCGCGGCAATCGCTCCGATCACGATCAGGAGCGCGACGAATATTACCACGAACAGCTTTGTCAGTCGCATTGCGACGCGCCTCCTTCTATCACGGGACGCGCTGATTTGGTCCTTGCCAATTCAATTTAGTCTGCCACTTCAGTGGCAGGCTAACCTCGCCAATTAGCCACGGGCTTTAGTCCGTGGAACGGGCTCTACTTCAATTGCTTGCGTTCCACCCGCAGGGCATCGAGTTGGTCGTCAAGAGCTTCATCACCGAGAAGATCGTCGAGATGTTGCCCCAGAGCCACAGAGCGAGCAGTGGCAATTCCCTGTAGCCGCTCGACCGCCTCTTGCTCGGAGCGGATTAGAGCATCAGGTGCGAAGGCCGATCGCACGTCGATAGTGGCGAGGGCCTTGCCCTGTGCTGCCGCCGCTTTCCTTTCCTCGATAAGTGCACCCAGCTTCGATCGCTGGGAGCGGAGGACATCGATCCTGGCGCCTAGTTTGATCCTGGCTTCGTAGAGACGAGCGATTTGCTCCTTCGACTCCTCGAGCTGTTGTTGCTTGCCGGCTAGGATATCTGATTTGGTGTTTCTTTGAGACAGAGTTGCCTTGGCCAGCGCGGTATACTGGCTGGATTGACTGGCCCGGTCGCCGGTCTTGGTCTGCTCCTCTCTATCGAGAGCAAGGTTGAGCCTCTGGGACAGTCCCGCTACCTCGTCCTCTAGCTCGTCGATCTCCCGTACGAGCGTCTTCTCTCTGCCAAGAGACTCTCCGTGGGCCACGGTAATTTGATCCAGAGCGCCGCTAAGGCGGTTGACCTCCTCGTCAAATACTGCGAGCTTGTTGGCGTTGAGGGCGCGCGTAAGAAGGTCCTGAATGTTGGACGTGAAGAGTCGCTCAACCTTGGCGAAAATGGAATCGTAGCCTGCCATTACTAAATACCTCCCTTTTCTCAATGCTGGCTTTACCCTGTAGATGTCATGACCATTCTAGCACAAACTATACGAATCAGGGAAGTGATTTGTTTCACCG
>JAUSEJ010000172.1 GCA_030650265.1 Dehalococcoidia bacterium
CACGGAGATCAGACCTACAACAGCAACAGCGGCCGAACCGGCGATTATCGGGGGGAGAGCCGGCACTGCCAGGACATTTGCGAATAGCGCGACAAGCGAAACGGTGCGAAACGTGATTGCGGCGAGGGGCAGCGTGAAGACTGTCGCAGCCAAGGTTATGGAAACGCTTTCGATCAGCAGACTGACAACTTTTGCCAAAAGTGAACTGGCCAGCAGGCCGGTCCGGGCTGCTGCTCCCGTTAGAACCGAGGTCAGAGGACGGGCCAGGAATACCAGACCGACTGTGGAGAGATAGCTCAATTGAAAGCCGGCGTCCCAAAGCCAGAACGGCTGGACCACCAGCAGACCGGCAGCGGAGACGGCCAAGGCGTTGATCACAACATTCTGCCGGCCAAGGCGATAGGCGACGATCACCAGAAGGCCCATCACCGTCGCCCGCAGCACGGAAGGCGAGGCGCCGGCGAGGATTGCGTAGAGGCCAATTCCCAGGGCCGCCACGTAAGAGGCCCGATGCCGGCCCACGACCCGGGTGGCAAGAACCATGATGGCAGCGGCAATCAAAGTGATGTTGTAGCCGGAAATGGCCAGGATGTGGGTCGTGCCAGTAGCGGCGAAGTCATTCAGGACACGACGGGGAATAGCGCTGCGAGTTCCCAGCAGAACCCCCTGGGCGATGGACGCCTCCGGTTCGGGTAAGGTCGAGCCGAGGACATCCGCGAAACGGCGCCTCAATCCGTACATCAGCGCCATCGGCGGAAATCCCTGCCCTTGACCAGCAATACTGATCGCAGGACGCTGCATGACGTAGTTTATTCCCTGCAAAGCGAGGTATCCCCGGTAGTCAAAGTCCTCAAACACCGGCGGATCCTCGAGCTTGCCCGAAACCTCGAGAGATTCACCATAAGCGAACTCCGGCGCCAGGGCCGCGAATAGGAGCGCCGTGCCATGTACCTCGGCCCAACCACGATCACCCAATATCGACGTCAGTCTAAGGCGAACGTTCTGCCGTAGCTCACCCGTCTCCGGCGACGTATCTACCACGCCCCGCAACTCCACCTGACCCTGTCCCACCTTCGCCGACAGCGCGAGGCTAGGGACATTGGCCTGAAGCGCGGAATCATATCGCCACGAGCCGCCAAGGACGGCAAGGACTATCAAAGACGGCAGCCTGATTCGCGGCGTCCAACGAGAGGCGATGAGTCCAATAATCCCGATGCCTAGCCCACCAACCTCGACAACAGGGGCAACTTGCCCCAACGAGGCGACGTAAACCCCCGCTAAGAAGGCCGCCGCAATAAATGTCAGAGGCACGACCGTCTCCTGGCAACAATATCTAGCCGGCAAGCCTGGACTATGGGCCAGCGCCGTTGGTTGCGGATTTCAACACAAGGGCACAAAGGCACGAAGATGGTCTTGCAGTTCTTTCTTAGTAGCCAAAGGAAGTTCGACCCTGTTTCGTCGAGTTATCTGAAGTCCCGGTCAACGGAAAGCCCAAAAATCCCAAACGTCTCCGTGCCTCCGTGTCTCCGTGTTTACGGCCCCGGCGCCACTTCTCATCATAATGCGATAAGGTCCTTGATCTTTTCGAAGGTCGCGGCGGTGACCAGCTTCAGGTCGCGCAACTCATCGATGGACTTAAAGGGACCGTTACTGCTCCGATAATCGACGATGCGTTTTGCCGTGACCTCGCCAATGCCGGGCAATGTCTCGAGTTGCACGGCACTCGCCGAGTTGATGCTAACCCTTTGCGCTCCCCCGTCCGTTCCGGCTACGACCGGGACTTCACCCATCTTCGGAACGTGTACGTGCATCTCGTCCAACGCCCTGGCCGCTAGATTAACGGCCACGGGGTTGGCCTCGGCGGTCATTCCTCCGGCCGCCTTAACCGCGTCCTCCACTCTGCTCGTACCCATCAGGCTGTAGACACCAGGCCTGGTCACAGCGCCGGTTACGTAAACCTTTATCTCCTTGGCAGTTGTAGTCAGGGATGACGGCTGGCTGATCTCGATCGTCTCACCGGATTGGGGCAGTTTCAGGAAAATGATAATGAGGGCAATCGCAATAGACAGAATAAGACCGGCGAAAACCGGGAAGCCCAGCCTTCTAAGCAGATCGGCCAAGGCTAAGTCTCCTTTCCCTCGCGAGTCCTTTCCCCTGCATTGGACTTACAGCATAGACGCGCTCAGGTCGACCTGACGCTATCAGACACAAGAGTCATACCATTGTTTGCCCACTATGTCAATACCAAAGGCCTACTACGAGCCCGATATGGCAATGCGTCTCACCCGTGGCGGAGGTCATGGCAACAGGCGAGCAGGGCGGCGATCTCACGCGAATCTTTGTCTTGGTAAAATAAGACCGGTTGATCACCAAGGCAACTCGCCGTCAACCCCGGCGTTGAGACCATGGTCTGATCTGGCCCATCGACGCACTCGATCTGTCACCAGTCAAGGACCGATAACCACCCTTTGTTAAATCGAAAATGAATAGCGAATAGCATTGACTCGGCAGGTTAGTGGGTGTATAAAGGTGCTTGTCGGAGGCGGTTCTCCCTGGCGTTTCTTAGATAAGGGTGGGGCATATTAAGTTACCCCAACGAACTTACAGGAAAAAGGCTCACTATGGTTGAGAAGCAATTGCCGCAACTCTCGATGCTTGAAGCTGACAACCTCTACGAGAATCTCGTGGTGGGAGACGCCTTCTACGGCTTTCTGGCCGCTCTCAGAGGAAGGATTTTCTCCAGCGATCAATTCGTAGATCTTTATCGCTCAGACAGGGAGAGGCCCGGCGCTCCCCCCAGCCTTTTGGCCACAGCTCTTCTCTTGCAGTGTCACGACCTCGTCCCGGACGAGCGGGCCAGGGATCTCGCCAACTACGATCTCCGGTGGAAATACCCCCTTGGCATTAGACTCGACGATCAGCCGTTCAACATTAACGAACTACTGTCATTTCGCCGCCAGATCGTTCGGCTAAGCGAGATCCGAGCGAGATTCCAGCCGAGTCTGGATTTCGCCCTTGAGCAGGCGCAGCCCAAGATACAGAGCATCAAGACGGTGCATAGACACACAAGCGCCCTTCTGGATCAGGCAACAATAAAGGGGATGTATGATCGGCTAGGCCACGACATTGCGATGATGATAGACATGCTTGAACAGGGAATGTGGTTTGCCAAGGTGGATCAGCATTAAGATATTGGTGATGCCTGTGATCAGGTGAGACTGGTCCATACTGCCAGACACTTCGACGCTTCTTGGGCCTTTTGGCTAAGGAACTGCGACAACTGTGAGATCTCTATATTGTCCTTCGCTTTGGGGGTGTTAATATGAAGCGCTCCAAGAATAAACGGGTTCGAACTCAGCGACAAGTATTGAGTCGTGAGCAAACCAGTATTAGGGGAGAGACCAGACACATTATTGATAGGGCTATGAAAGGCGAATCGCGAGTAGTATCGCTCGGTCCGCTAGTATTCTTCTCCACTGGGACAGGAGACGCCTGGATGCTCGAACCTGAAGACAACCTGGCTCTCTGTCTAGCGCGAGGTGGTGAGGAACAGCCATTCATGATATCTGAAACAGAACACGATTTTAGCATCGGCTGGAATTCAAACTATCGGATTGATGGTCACGTGTTTATCGTCATAACAAATGATGGTCAAGTAAGAACAATCATTGGCTATCCTACACAAGAGATTCTAAGGAAAAAGTGATTGGGGTCTGAGTAGCAATGGAACTGAAAGTCATCCGCGCGAACTGGAGAATGGTGTAGCAAGGCTTGTCCGAGCTGTTTGCTCGCCCGACCGGGGCGGAGACGCCCAAGAAAGAGAGGAATGGCAGGACTCATCTTAGACCCGATGAGTACAATAAGATGCTTGCCTTGGCAGGAAGCAACCCCCGAGACCATGCTATGCTCCAGGTGTTTCTGCAGACAGGTGTGAGGGTCGGCGAACTGTGTAACCTAAAACTCGACGATGTTGACACCGAAGGGCGCACAATTCGGATTACTGCCGGAAAAGGTATGACCACCAGAGACATTGAGCTGGAGAAGAAGGGCATTAAGGCCATTAAGAGCTGGGTTGCAGTGAGAAGTACCAACTTTCCCAATACTCCCTACGACCACCTCTTTCTAAACTATCAGGGTGAGCCTATAAGTGAGCGGGGCGTACGAAAGATTGTTGTCCGATATCGGGAGCAAGCTGGCATCACTAAGAAAGCTAGCTGCCATTCACTGAGGCATACATTTGCCACCCACAAGGCGGAACAGGGTGTTTCGCCCTTTCAGCTCCAGCAATGGCTAGGCCACGCTAACCTGAACACCACGCAGATCTACGTCCACATGGCTAGGCAGAATGCCAAGAAGATCATGGAGGCCACTAGCCTATGAGCGACTACACCTTCATCAGACCTCCGTCTGTCTTAAGGCGTGCGCGGCTCGATAACGTGGCCATAGTGCCAGCAAGTCTCCTTCCCTTTAAATCGAAATGGCAGGCAATTGCCAACAGCTTACCGAACGGTGATGTGCTTATAATTGTGCCTGCTGCGGAGACTCCTCAGAAGGCAACGCTTCAGAGAGTGGCCACTCTCTTTCAGGCTAAAGGACATTCTGTTACCACGCTCTCAGTCGAGAGGTTTCATTAGCAATGTCATGCCACAACGTTGCTTTTCATCAGCTCAAAGACATTGACAGCAGGAGTATACTATAGATGCTCGCCTGGCTAGCGGAAAGTATTGAGGCGAATAAGCACGCATTCGTGATCTCTCAATTAGTAGATTTCCAATGTTGATGCCTAGCGCCAGATTTATGAAGAGGTATTGTCCTTGGCTCTCCGGTACCTTCTTATTATAGCTTTCCTGACATCATTCGGATTGGCTTCTACCGCTGTTCTTTTCGGTTCTCCGCTCGCTACCACACAGGGGTCAATATCGCCTCAGGCAGCATACTCAGCGATTGCCTTAGTACGCGGCCCAACTTCCTACACAACAAACGTCATAACCTTGACGTCATCGCCAAGGACGATGGTCAGAAACCCAAAGAACGGATTGCTATATGTTTTGGGTGACAACGCGATATTTGTAATCGCCGAGAATACGCTCGTTGCAACTATACCAATTCTATTTGATCTGTCCGAACAGACCTATAAATTTGAAGTTGACCCGTTCTCAGGGATTGTTTACTTGATCATGAGTCATTCAAGCGAAGGCACAATCGCAGTTATCGATGGCACTCAGTTGCTGGGCTCAATCGTGATTGCCGACCCGGCAAGGACATTAAGAGAAGCAGTTTTCAACATTGCAGACCGAAATCTCTATGTGAATTCAACAGGGAACATTTACGGATCCCTTGATGTTCATATGACGGTAATGAGCAGCACTTCCGTCATAACTAGTTTCAACCTAGGAAATACCGGTTACCTCGGCCCTCATGCGAATCCAGTCAATGGATACGTTTATGCATGGGATTTCTGGGGTGGGGTATCCATTATGAATAGCGAAGGCATTGCGGCTTCAGTAAACCTAGGGTTCTTTCCGAGTTGGGACGCAATAGCGAGCAATAGGGCTTCTGGGATAACCTACATAGGCGGCTACATAGGCGGTGTCACTGGGATAAACAACGTAATCAGTGCATTTCAGGGCCCTAATCACCTGGCCGATATTCGATGGGTTCCACAGTCGGACTACCCTTCTGATATTACCATGATGATCGCCCATCCTTCGACAAGTCTCGTCTATGCGCTCTACAACGAATCGGGACAGGACGTCGTGAGAGTCTTGAGCGGGACGGATGATGTCACTGTCCTCCAACCACCCGGAAAGACGGTATACTCAATGGCCATAAACTCCCAAAATGGGTTGCTATACATAGCATCCGTGGGCGAGCCAATTCAAGGTCTCGTTTCAACTCTTCTTTCAGTCTACACTGGAACACAATTGTTGCAAACCATTCCGTTGCCATATTTTAGTGGTCGCTTGTACACTGGAGAAGGTACCGACACCGTGGTCGCTCTCCCTGGGGGCGTTAGTGATGTTTGCGACACTTGGCCTACGTATATTGTCAAGGGTACTACACTAGTTGACGCTATTATGCTCGACTGGCCCAAAGATGCGATAGTGGCTCCGGATGGAAGCATTTATTTGACTATGCCTTGTAGGCAAGCGGTATTGCACCTCAATCCCAAACAGACCCCCTACTCCATTGCTGGTCGTGTGTCCGATGGCAACAGCAACCCCATCGCTGGCGTGACCATCTCCGCCGGTTATGGCATTAGTTCTACCACGGACGCCACCGGCAACTACACCATCACCGGTATCGTCAGTGGCACCTACACCCTTACCCCTAGCAAGAGCGGCTATAGCTTCTCGCCTACCTTACGCACACTGAACGTGCCGCCCAGCGCTGTCGGCCAGAACTTCTACGGGCTGGCTGCGGCAAGAGTCGTGGATCCCCTGACATCAACCGTCGAAGTAAGCTCGCTTTTTGTCGAGGCCAACGGCGTCGATTCGAGTGCCATAACCGTAACTCTCAAGACAGCAGCCGGGGCGCCAGTGGGCGGCAAGATGGTGCAATTGATATCGGAGCGCGGCGGGCAGGATATTATCACTCAACCCGCGAATGCGACCAACGCTTTTGGCATAGCCACTTCATCCGTCCGCTCAATGACCGCCGGCTCAGCGCCCATTTGGGCCTGGGTCAGCCAGGACGGCATCAGGCTCAGCGGCCCGATCACCTTTACCTTCGGCACTATGGGCCCGGTGCCCGACCCCCTACGATACAAAGCCAATGCCACGGCAAATCGAGCCGCCGATACCTTGCATAAGATGCTCGCTGACGATCAGGCAGTAGTGGACGAAGCGATCTATATCCGCGGGGCAGTCGGAGAGTACACTTACAAATTGTCGTCTGATATGATCGAAGGCGCTCTCGACACCTTCGGCGGCTTGTCCGACTGGAACAACGGCGTCTTGGCTACACGCTACACGTATCCAGGCTGGGATGTGGCGAAGAACTCACCGGCCTGGGCCAGTCCGGCGGTCTGCAAGATCAGCAGCGCCTTTATGAAAGACGCTACATCCGGCATCGGCAACCAAGTTGGACAACGAGCCGCCCGTCTTGCTCTCGGCTCCGGCCTTTATCTGCTGACTGCTCAAAAGAATAACGAATGCCTCGGTGACTTGCGCGATGACCTCGTGGTAGATAGCTGGAACATCGCCAATCTGCTGATCGGACATCTCGAACGGCCTCTCGCTGAATGGCCAGTCAAGAAGCTTACCGATGACAAACTGGCTTTCCAGCAATCGCAAATCAACCGGTTGAATAATGTCAGAATCCCTCAACTCACCCAATCTCAAATCGACGCCTACGTGGCGGACCTCAATGCTCGGGCCAACGCGCTTGACACGTTCCACAACCGATTGCAGGATGCGCGCTGGACTTTGGAATCCATTCATCAAGCCAATGCCGCCGACCCTTGGGGTGGCCAGACCATTCAAATGATACTGCGTCTCTCGGCCAAGGGAATAGGGACGTATTTCTTTGACGGCGCCGGCCAAGCTCTGGTCAGCGGGTCGTTGGGCGCCTTCGACGCCTATATGGACGCGAATGCCCTCAGCGAATCGGTGATGATGGCGGCAGTGGCAAATGCCACAATCGCCAAAACCGCACCTGAAGCCATTGCCAGCGTGGCGGACACGATAGCTGTAGGTTTCGATCAGGTGATCAGAGGCCAGAATCCTAGCACACCTCAAGGTTCGATAAGCAATATCCAGCACTTCAGCGAGGGGAACAGCGATTGGCATTTCGGTTGGAATGAGAAGGCATCCTATTCCACCGTGACGGTCCGGAATACCGGGGGTGCCCCTGCCACGTACCAGATAATATCACGCTATTTGGCCCAGACCACTAGACTAAGCTTGCCATGGGCCTACTTGTGGATGCACTCCGAAGCCAATCCCGTAACGTTAGCTCCTGGCGAGTCGAGAACGGTACAAGTGGATTACCTCAAAGATGGCGCCGGCTATTCACCGCATGAAGGAGGATGGGGGGCGCAGGCCTCGCCGATTGAAGTCGTCCTGCAGGGCTTGAACCAGACCGGGACGTTCAACCTGGCCAGTGTGCCAAGCTCATGGAATCCAAGCAAGATGACGCCGGCGAGGCCGGATCAAGACTCTTCAGTCAGTCGCCTCGCCGTGGATCTCCCTACCATCGATGCGCCACTAATGGCGTTTGTAGG